>SLFB01000152.1 GCA_007124475.1 Vibrio sp.
GCTCAGCTTCATCAAGACAAAACTGCAGATCTTTGATCATCCAATCAATAGCAAAACCAAAATCAAAGCGGTTCTCAGCCATACTGATTGCACGATTCTCCATTTGCCAAGAGCCTGCGGCACCATTTTTTAAACAAGCAATCATGGTTGGAACGTCTAAGCCTGCTTTTTCAGCTAATAACAAACCTTCAGACAGGCCACTTAAGATGCCAGCGATGCAAATTTGATTGACCATCTTAGCACTTTGCCCTTGCCCAACCTCCCCCATCCGTATTGCAGAACGACTATAAGCGGCAAAAACAGGTTGTAGCTTTTCGAATAGCGTTTGATCTCCGCCACACATTATGGTCAATTGCCCATTCTCAGCGCCAGCTTGTCCACCAGAGACCGGAGCATCCATAAAGCTGACTCCATGCTTTTTCGCTGCTTGTGCAAGCTCTCGGGCAAGTTCAGCGGACGTCGTAGTATGATCGACTAACATAGCATTTGGCTTCATTGCTGATAGCGCACCATGCTGGCCAAGCGTAATGCTGCGGACATCATCGTCATTACCGACACACATCAATACCACATCGGCGTCAGCGACACAGTCAACGATAGTCTGCATAGATTGACCTGGATACTGCTCCAGCCAAGCCGTCGCTTTCTGATGATTACGATTAAACACATTAACTTCAAAACCCGCATTAGCTAAATGACCAGCCATCGAATAACCCATCACACCTAAACCGAGAAAACTGACTTTCATTTTCACTCCCTTGGAATACAGATAAATGATTGAGACGTAAAAAAGCCGAGACATGCTCGGCTATCGTAGGTTATGAATTAACTGATTTCAGCATTATGATATACCTGTTGTACATCATCGCAATCATCTAACAAATCCAAGAATTTTTGGAATTTTTCAGCATCTTCACCACTAACACTCGTATGGTTTTGTGGCACAAAGGTGATCTCTTCTACGTCTAATACTAAATCAGGGAAAGCATTAGCCAGTGCCGTTTTTACTTTGAAAAACTCAGTATGAGGTGCGAACACAGTAATAACATCGTTTTCTAACTCGATATCCGTCACATCAACATCTTCCATCATTAGCGCTTCAAGAATCACTTCTTCATCGCTTCCTTTGAACTGGAAGACCGCTTGATGGTCAAACATATGAGCAACCACACCAGGCGTGCCAATTTTCGCTCCTGTTTTTACAAAGCATTGACGAACATCTTGAAAAGTTCGGTTGCCGTTATCAGTTAAACAGTCAACAATAACGCTTGCGCCACCAGGTCCAAAACCTTCGTAACGAGCCGGTTGGTAATCTTCACCACCACCACCACTGGCCTTATCAATCGCTTTTTCAATCACATGCGCAGGCACTTGATCTCTTTTCGCTTTAGAGATCAGGTGGCGTAGCGATAAATTCATATCCGGATCAGCACCACCATTTTTGGCACACATGTAAATTTCTTTACCATACTTTGAGTAAACTTTAATTTTTGCGCCTTGAGTTTTCGCCATAGAGGCTTTACGCACTTCAAAACTTCTTCCCATCGGGCTGCTCTCTCTTATTCAATTAAATGCGATGGCTACAACAGCTGCTATGCACTGCTGGTCATGAGTCCTATGCAATTCCCATGACGATTTTGTATTTATCTACCGATTGCTGAAACACTACTTTGTCTTGTTCAGACAGCAACTTATTAAGCTGCTTATTGATCTCATCCGGTCCACATTTTGCCTGCTTAAACTGCCAAACCAGAAAAGAAGCCTGTTTATCAAGCTCTATTTTGTTTTTCTGTTCAGCATCCAGTAAAGCAAGGTTAAAAGACATGGGTAAACCTACAATCCATAAAACGTGATGCGAAATATAGCATAGGAATGATAAAAATTAAGAGTCAAAATCGTACTTTGGAGGGGTTGTAAAGTCGAAATCATTAAAAAGTAAGGGTGATTATTCTCACCCTTGCCTAGTTTATCGCGTAAGCGCTCGTTAACGGCAGCCTAGCAATGCAAAACATCGGGGCCGTAGAGCAGTGAATGACATCACTAGTGATAAAGACCCAATTCTTTGGCTTCTTCTATGCTTAAGCCGCTTTCACGGATATCACGTAACATCTCAATCCGTCGACGTGCATGAGCAGATTTGCCAGAGCGTTGAAGCTCCATAGCTTCAGGAGCCTCTACATCCCATTTATTAGCAATGTTGGTCATCTCATCATGGTCAATTGAATTTATAGACATAGCAACCTCCAAACGAACATTTAAGAGCTAGTTATCAGTAACAAAAGGCCAGCATGTTGTTAAGTAGATTTTTATCAAAATGTGATGCCCGCAACTGACCGATGATCACTTAATCTCACTGTCCTATTACTAGTTTAGAGTATTAAAAACAAATTCGTCATTAAAAAATTTATCTATTATATCCAAACCACTTGGAGTTGCAGGTAGGCGGCAAGTGAGTGACAAATTTGAACAGCCGTAGGCTGGCCTTTGGTGAGAGCCACGGATAGCTCTCATACTCCCCATGAGGATAGATAGACTCTATGATTGGGGCAAACGAACGTAGCCAACCTCCCTGCAGCTTCAAGTAGGAAGGGGATAACGGGTCGTTAAATATTCGCAGCAAGCTCATCTAATGCTCTAAATACGGCATCATCTAATTGTTGCTGGTAGATCTGTTTGCATACTTTACGTCTCACTGCTAGGCCTGAGATCAAACGCTCAATAGACAGATGTTTATTAAGATGTTGAGTATTGTAAAACTCGATCACCTTGCTCAATATTTCATAAGGAACCACATCTTCATCGACTCTTAACCAATCGAGCTTACTCATCAACTCTTGGCACTCTTCGCGTATGGATGATGAGCTATGTCCCGTTATAGCTGATAACGCCGTTATGCTTCGTTCTAGAGCCTCTGGGGAGGTATATTTGGATAACGTAATCGTAATCTCATCAGCATTGATTTCGACTAAATGTTTGCGCAACTTTACTCGCCGCCCTAGTCGACCGTGGGACTGGGTTGGTTTGCGTTGAATTGGTTCAAATTCACCATCAATAATTTCTGCTAATTCTTCCAACTTCTGTTTGGATAACATTTCATTACGCAACGGATTTGGCAATGTGGGAGCCATATTACGTTTGCCAGCATTGGTGGTTTTAGCTCGTGAATAACGTAGCACTTCTTCAACATCACACTTAATATCAACTTGATAATCCACTAACTTCCCTTGCTGGTGGATCTCACTGATGGTTAGGTGGTAACCCCATAAGTTAACCAAAAAATGATCGGCTTGCTGCGGATCTTTTGCCAAACGCTTTAATTCTCGGATCAGATCCATCGAGAAACGTCGCCATTCTATATTTCTTGCTAATTTCTGGTTTAGATCGCTAAGCAGCATACTATCGGTATATCGTCTCGACATACGACTGCGAAAATAGGAGTAGAGTTGGAAGACTAAAGTATGTTGTTTAAGTATTTCTGGTGGAAAAAGGAAAAAGTAATCCTTAGTCATCAGTTCTTCAAAAAAAGATGGCTCCCAGACCAAAATATACAGGTTTGGCTTAATACGAATTTCACCATCACTGTTTTCTGTTGGCGCTTCTTCAGATGCGGTAATGGTTCTGGCTAAGAAACGAAATCGATCACTTTTAAAACCTTCTGGCATATTTTCACTTAACCAACGTCCTGTTAGTTCATGAAGCTGAAAATCGGTAAATTCAATTCGATCGATACTGTCACGGATTGAATCACGTGCAGGTCCACTGTCTTTTTTACCTCTTAGAGACAGAATATCTGTGATGTAAAGCGGTGTTTTATTTGGAACATATTGGGCATTCAGCTGATAATCTTCTTTATGATGGTCGTGATATTGCACGGTTAAAGTGAACAATGCAAAGAGGGTCATCAAATCATCCACCGTCATAATATTCTTTGATGATCTGGTTTCGATAATTGCTCGGGTTCCAGAAATAGACACCATTGATTTTTGGTAACTTTTTCTTGTCCTTGGTGGTGCTAATGCTTGATCAATGATCCCCGCCCAATTGGTTGGAGATACTACAAATTGATCAGCTTCATCTTTCATTGCCGGTGGGGTATTAAGACCATATTCGTGTAATAGTCTTTGATTAACCTGAGTTTGTGCTAATGCCTTAGAACGCTTTTGTTTTTCTGTTTGTCTCACAGACTCGGTCATTAAACTTGTTGATCCTAATACTGATACCAGTTGATTTGGATTTACAAATTGATGCAGCATTGTTTTGCCTGCTAATCCCTCTTCAAATCTAACTGGTATTTGTTTAAAAAGACCAATCGCGACAGCTGCTCGGAGTCTTTGTTGTATAGCGGCACGAGTCAATTGTCCATCTGTTGCTTC
The DNA here is from genome assembly GCA_007124475.1 of Vibrio sp. Classification (GTDB taxonomy): domain Bacteria; phylum Pseudomonadota; class Gammaproteobacteria; order Enterobacterales; family Vibrionaceae; genus Vibrio. The sequence goes on from SLFB01000152.1 coordinate 4,374, forward strand.
AATTAACTCGGTGGTTGAGACTAAACCGTCTTTACTGCGAAACCCTCTTAACGAGATAAGGTTTAATAGTTCAATAATACTTTTAGTGACACCTTTAAAATGCTGATATTGATCTATCCAGTCAACGGCTGCTTCAGATACAGTGAATAGATGCCCGTCTTTATGGCTTCTTGGCGCTTTGATCAGTAATTTTTCTTCTGAGCCCATTTCTCATTCCATTTAACATTTGCCGTAATATCAGCATAGTTCCACAATGATAATGAAAAAAAGATCATAAAGAAAGGAAAATTTTGTCTTGTGATTAGCTCTGATCATTCTGATTAAAATGATCTATATTGATTAAATGATCTTATGATCTGGGCTTAGATTTTAATTTATATGATTGAAATTGCTAGCTTTTTATTTTCATGCGCTAGAAGCATGATCAAGTGAAATCAGTAAGCATGATCATTGTTTTCATGAAAGAATGATCAAAGCTCTCCAGAAGTATGATCAACCGCTGCTTGAATCTATGATCATGAAATGAACAGAACTATGATCATGGAATTTTATTGAGTTATCCACAGTATGCAAGAAGGATCGTAATGGATTAATTTTAAGATTAATGATTTAGTGTTATTTCACTTCGGAAGCATGATCATGATAAGCAAAAAAGAACAATTATTGTTGTCGAAATCGCCTTTAATCACTCTATCAACTCATAAAACCTATCTGATGTCTGGTCTTATTAATTCAATAACATATTTTTATGCTAACGAAAGCATGATCATGGCTTAACTTGTGACTTTACAAGTTATTTCCGACGTTAATGATAGTCATTGAATGGTGTAAAAATAGAAATGAAGCCTTATTCCAATTAGCATAGGCCGTAATTAGCCCGCGAATATACATGCTTCCGTATGATTTGATCTCTTGATCATCTTTCCGTGAAAGGATCGTATTTAACGTTGATCCAAGCATGCATTGCTCCTTATATTTTTGCCTTGATCATTTTTCCGTATTGAATGTTTGCTACCGGAAACATGATCATGATATTTACTTGATCATTGTTCCGAACCATCGGCTGGTTACTGTTCTTTTACCATTTGGTGTGCCAGTTATACCCTTCC
>SLFB01000087.1 GCA_007124475.1 Vibrio sp.
CCATGGTGTATTCAACAACCTAACATTACCGTTAATGCAATTTTAGTTGCTAGTCGATGGTACGCTTAATTTCAACGATTTCAAAGCCTTCAATTTGGTCACCAACACGCACGTCATTATAGTTTTTAACGCCGATACCACATTCGTAACCATTCTTAACTTCAGCCACATCGTCTTTAAAACGACGTAGTGACTCAAGTTCGCCTTCGTAAATAACCACGTTATCACGTAATACGCGAATAGGGTTGTTACGCTTAATCAAGCCTTCTGTCACCATACAGCCTGCAATCGCACCCAGTTTAGGTGATTTAAACACATCACGTACTTGAGCTAGACCAATGATCTCTTGTTTAAATTCAGGAGCAAGCATACCACTCATCGCTTGCTTCACTTCATCGATCAATTGATAAATAATTGAGTAGTAACGTAAGTCAATATTTTCATCTTCAATGGTACGGCGGGCTGAAGCATCAGCACGAACATTGAAGCCAACCACGATAGCATTAGATGCAGCCGCTAATACCGCATCCGTTTCAGTAATACCGCCAACGCCTGAACCAACAATATTCACTTTAACTTCATCAGTTGACAGTTTCTTCAACGATTCAGCAATCGCTTCCACAGAACCTTGTACGTCGGCTTTTAGTACCACGTTCAATTCAGCAACATCACCGGCAGTCATGTTCGAGAACATGTTTTCAAGCTTAGATTTTTGTTGGCGTGCTAATTTCACATCACGGAATTTACCTTGACGATAGTTAGCTACTTCACGTGCTTTACGCTCATCACGAACAACCGTCGCTTCATCACCCGCAGATGGTACACCTGATAAGCCTAAGATCTCAACCGGGATAGATGGACCTGCATGCTCTATTTCGTTACCAACTTCATCACGCATCGCACGTACACGGCCATACTCTTGACCACACAGTACGATATCGCCTTTATTTAACGTACCTGATTGTACAAGTACGGTTGCAACAGGGCCGCGACCTTTGTCTAAGCGAGATTCAACCACAACCCCAGAAGCCATGCCTTCTTTTACTGCTTTTAACTCAAGGACTTCTGCTTGTAACAGGATAGCTTCAAGTAAGCCGTCAATATTCGTTCCTTGCTTAGCAGAGATATGGACGAACATGTTTTCGCCGCCCCACTCTTCAGGCATGATATCGTATTGAGCTAGCTCATTTTTAACGTTATCTGGATTCGCGGCTTCTTTATCGATCTTGTTCACAGCCACAATAAGAGGCACACCGGCCGCTTTAGCATGCTGAATCGCTTCAACCGTTTGTGGCATAACACCATCATCAGCGGCAACCACTAGAACAACGATATCCGTCGCTTGAGCACCACGAGCACGCATTGACGTAAAGGCAGCGTGTCCAGGAGTATCAAGGAAGGTAATCATGCCACTAGGGGTTTCTACATGATAGGCACCAATATGCTGGGTAATACCACCCGCTTCAGCATCAGCAACATGGGTACGACGAATGTAATCTAGAGTTGAAGTTTTACCATGATCAACGTGACCCATGATGGTAACCACTGGCGCACGAGAAACCATCTCAAACTTATTATCACGATCAGAAAGAATCGCTTCTTCTAGCTCATTCTCTTTACGTAGAATGACTTTGTGCCCCATTTCTTCTGCAACTAACTGAGCCGTTTCTTGATCAATAACTTGGTTGATGGTCGCCATTGCACCCATCTTCATCATTACTTTGATCACTTCTGTCGCTTTAACTGACATTTTGTTTGCCAGCTCAGAAATCACAATGGTTTCACCAATCACAACATCTGATTTAGCTACCACTGCTTTTTTATCAAAACCATGCTGCATCGAACTTGGCTTGTTAATGCGACCTTTACGGCCACCTTTACCACCACGTGTACGCGCGCCACGTTCTTGCTTATCGTCACGGGAAGAAAGCTTAGTTTTCTTGGCTTTAGCTGCACGACGAGCGCCTTCTTCACGGCGGTCTGCTTCATCTTCCGCCTCTCTTGCATGCGTTGAGGTGGTGAGATGGTAATCTGTATCTTCTTGCATAGTGCCTTTTTTCTCTTCTTCAGCAGACCAGCGATCTTTATTTTTTTCGGCCAGTTCGCGTGCTATTTCTAGTTGACGCTGACTTTCCTCTTCAATTTTGCGTCGAGCTTCTTCCTCTTGACGACGCTTTAATTGCTCGGCCTCTTTTCGTGCTGCTTCTTGCTTTGATTTATCTTGTGCAGAACGCTCACGTTTCGCTTGTTCTCCTGCAGGCGGAACCTCGCGTTGAGCTTCTTCAGCTTCACGCTGCGCTTTCATTTCAGCTTCGCGTGCCGCTGCTTCTTCAGCTTCTCGTTGTGCCTTTGCTTTGGCTTCACGTTCCGCTTTCTCTTGAGCTTCACGTTGCGCCTTTTCTTCAGCTTCACGTGTAGCTTTCTCTTGCGCTTCACGCTGAGCCTGTTCTTCGGCTTCGCGTTTTGCTTCGTCTTCTACTGAACTGCGTTTAACGTAAGTTCGTTTTTTACGCACCTCAACTTGAACATTCTTACTTTTGCCGCCACCCGCAGCCACACTTAATGTACTGCGAGTTTTGCGCTGGAGGGTCAAACGAGTTGGCTCAGTTCCTTCGCCGTGTTCTTTACGCAAATGAGTTAGGAGTTGTTGTTTCTCTTCTTCACTTACGGTATCTGAATCCGCTTTTTTCATACCTGCAGCTGCAAGTTGTTCCATTAAGCGGTCAACTGGCGTACCAATCTCGTCACTCAGTGCTTTAACTGTAAGTTTTGTCATACCGCTTCCTCCCCTGCTAAAACTATGCGTCTTCGCCAAACCAACAAATATTGCGAGCCGCCATAATTAATTCACCTGCACGCTCCGTGCTTAGGCCTTCAATTCCTTCAAGATCATCAATGCCTTGCTCAGCTAGCTCTTCCAATGTCGTCACACCTTTTGCGGCTAACTTATAGGCCATTTCACGCTCTAAACCTGGCAAAGCAAGTAGGTCTTCTGCTGGCTCTAATCCATCAAAAGATTCTTCTTGTGCTAACGCTAACGTTGTTAGGGCATCCTTAGCACGAGTTCTTAGCTCTTCAATAAGCTCTTCTGTTAAGCCATCGATCTCTAATAGCTCATTAACTGGTACGTAAGCAATCTCTTCTAAAGTAGAAAAGCCTTCTTCCACTAACATCTCAGCAAAATCTTCTTCGATATCAAGATGCTTAATGAACATTTCAACCGAGGCTTGTGATTCTTCTTGGTGTTTTTTCTGTAAGTCAGCAACGGTCATCACGTTCAGTTCCCAACCCGTCAGTTGTGAAGCTAAACGAACATTTTGACCATTACGGCCAATGGCTTGTGCTAAGTTATCCGCCTCAACGGCAATATCCATTGAATGAGTATCTTCATCCATAATAATGGAAGCAACGTCAGCGGGAGCCATAGCATTGATAACAAATTGTGCTGGGTTATCATCCCATAGTACGATATCAATCCGCTCGCCGCCCAATTCACCAGAAACAGCCTGTACACGAGCACCACGCATACCTACACAGGCACCCACGGGATCGATGCGTTTATCATTGCTTTTCACTGCAATTTTAGCGCGAGAACCAGGATCACGAGCTGCACCTTTTAGCTCGATCATCTCTTCACCAATTTCTGGCACTTCAACACGAAATAGCTCGGCTAACATTTCTGGCTTAGAGCGGGTAATGAATAACTGGAAACCACGTGCTTCAGGGGCAACGCGATACAGTAAGCCACGCACACGGTCACCTGAGCGGAAGTTTTCACGTGGTAATTGATCTTCGCGTAGAATCACCGCTTCCGCGTTATTACCTAAATCAACAATCACACTATCGCGGTTCACTTTCTTGACCACGCCGGTGACTAACTCACCTTCGTTATCAATGAACTGCTCAACAATTTGTGCTCGTTCTGCTTCACGCACTTTTTGCACAATAACTTGCTTAGCCGTTTGTGTGGTAATACGGTCGAAAGTTACCGACTCAATTTGATCTTCAATATAGTCGCCTAACTGAACCGACTCATCGTCATAACTTGCTGCATCAAAAGAAATTTCTTTCGTTGGAAATTCAACATTGTCGACCACTAACCAGCGGCGGAAAGTGTCAAACTCACCCGTTTTGCGATCAATCTCTACACGGACATCGATCTCCATTTCATACTTTTTCTTAGTTGAAGTGGCTAAAGCGGTTTCTAACGCTTCAAAAATACGCTCACGAGGCACCGCTTTCTCATTGGAAACCGCCTCAACGACCGCTAAAATTTCTTTACTCATGGTTGTAGCCTCTTAAGCTGTATTCTCTAGGAGAACTAAAATTTAGGGATCAGGTTAGCTTTAGCAATATTGCTCAATGCAAAATCTTGCGCTTGTCCATCGACAATAACCGATACAGTTTCACCGTCGACAGCATCGATGATGCCTTTCCATTTACGACGATTAGCAACGGCCATCTTTAGAACAATACTGACCTCGTGACCGATAAACTGCTTATAATGTGCTGCTTTAAAGAGTGGTCTTTCTAAGCCAGGGGATGATACTTCTAAGTTGTAAGCGACGGTTATAGGGTCTTCAACATCCAAAACTGCACTTACCTGATGACTTACTTCAGCACAAGCGTCTACAGTAATGCCATTTTCATGGTCGATATAAATACGCAGTGTTGAAAACTCACCTGCGCGTACAAATTCTAATCCAACTAACTCATACCCTGATGCAGCAACTGGCACCTCAAGCATTTCAGTGAGTTGTCTTTCTAAACCAGTCATTTAAACCACTCCAGAAACAAAAAAAGGGCATAGAGCCCAATTTAAATTCCAAGCAAACACCTGAAATTTTCATTATGAAATTCAGATAACAAAAAACCCCGATATAGTCGGGGTTTTTTGTTGCTGGACCCTGATAAATTGAGAATAATATCTCAATTGCAGTGAGGTTAGCACTGCCAAACTTGCATCCAATGACTGCCATATCATACATTTAGCTAGTAATTGGTTGCGGGGGCCGGATTTGAACCGACGACCTTCGGGTTATGAGCCCGACGAGCTACCAAGCTGCTCCACCCCGCGTCCGACTTGTTCGCCATTATACGCTGAACAAGATGATTTACAAGTTTGTAAATAATGGTGCCGAGAGAGGGACTCGAACCCTCACACCATAGGCGCTAGCACCTCATGCTAGTGTGTCTACCAATTTCACCATCTCGGCATAACCTGTGCTATCTAAATAGATAACCTAATTAGATAAATTAACGAGGGATTTCATCACCATTTTCGGCGGGAATTCCAATCGTTGCACTATCAACTTGCTCAACGACTTGATCTTGAACAGGATCAACCCACTGTGATTCAGTTTTATGTGTTGACATATTACCGAGCACCAAGCTAATGGCAAAGAATGCAGTTGCAAAAAGTGCAGTCATTCGGGTTAAAAAGTTTCCTGAGCCACTAGCACCAAACACTGTGTTTGAAGCACCAGCACCGAATGAGGCTCCCATATCTGCGCCTTTACCTTGTTGAATCAACACTAGGCCAATAATACCAACGGCTGCCAACAGGTAAATCACAAGTAGAACTGTAAACATTATTTCCACCTATGTTCCAAATTGTTGAGCCAGCGCCGCTTAATCATCCGACTAAAACAAGGCTAGCGACCTCCTCTCTAGAAGGCGGAGGCAATACTAACCAATGACCTAGCCTCTGACAAGTGATATTTGCTAAAAAAGTCCATCACAACCATCAATCGGTCAAAAAAGGCTCAACAATGATAAAAAGCCAACAATGATGACCATGTACATCTAGGGTCTGTTGATTTTTCTTGATTAAACTTCAACCAAACAATTAACGAGGATTAGCAACTAGCTTTGACAGCTTGAGCTATCTCCAAAGCGGAGGTTTTCACTAATTGTGCATCTTCACCTTCAACCATGACTCGAATCAAAGGTTCTGTTCCTGAAGCCCGCAGTAAAACGCGCCCTTTATCCGCCAGCAATGATTCAACCTGCTTAACCGCAGCGAGGACCGCTGGAGATTGTAGTGGGTTTCCCTGACCACTAAATCGAACATTTTCCAGCACCTGCGGATACAAGGTCATGCCTTGGGTCAACTCATGTAACGACAATTCACTACCCACAACTGAAGCCAAGACTTGTAAAGCGGCAACAATGGCATCTCCCGTCGTGACTTTATCTAGCAGAATCACGTGTCCTGAGTTTTCTGCGCCAATCTTCCAGCCTTTTTCAAGTAAGCCTTCCATAACATAACGATCGCCGACTGCGGCACGAATAAAAGGAATACCGAGCTGCTTCAAACCATTTTCCATGCCCAAGTTGGTCATCAAGGTACCTACAACTCCCCCTTTCAGCTCACCACGGCGCAGCGCATCACGTGCAATAATATAGGCAATTTGGTCACCATCAACTTTTTGGCCCAGATGATCAACCATAATGATCCTGTCGCCATCACCATCAAAGGCGAGACCGAGATCCGCCTGCTCTGCGACCACTTTTTGTTGCAGTGCATGGACATCGGTAGCACCAACTTGAGCATTAATGTTTAGACCATCAGGCTCAACACCGATGGCGATAACTTCAGCGCCTAATTCTTTAAATACATTGGGTGCTATATGATACGTGGCTCCATGAGCACAATCGATGACAATTTTTAAACCAGATAAGCTTAATGTCGAAGGGAACGTACTTTTACAAAATTCAATATAACGACCAGCTGCATCCACTAAGCGAGTCGCCTTACCCAAGTGCGCTGATTCAACGCATTCAATCGCTTTATCTAACTCAGCTTCTATTGCTAACTCCAGCTCATCAGGTAGCTTGGTGCCAGCCGAAGAGAAAAATTTGATGCCATTGTCATAATAAGGGTTGTGCGATGCAGAAATCACAATCCCTGCCTCAGCACGGAAAGTTTGAGTCAAATAAGCCACCGCGGGGGTCGGCATAGGCCCGGTAAAAATCGCTTTTAACCCAGCCGCGGCTAGACCAGCTTCTAAAGCCGATTCCAACATATAACCAGAAATTCGCGTATCTTTGCCAATAATCACTTTTTTAGTGCCTTGCTTAGCCAGCACTCGCCCTGCAGCCCAGCCCAACTTGAGAACAAAATCAGGTGTGATCGGTGCATCACCCACTCGCCCTCGAATACCATCAGTACCAAAATAACGTCTTGCTTGAGACATAACAATTCCTTAGTTTTTACTAGCTTGTGTCATATTAACAATAGCGAGGGCCTCTGCCGTTTGTTCGACATCATGTACGCGAACAATCTGCGTCCCCTGCAGAGCGGCCAAGGTCGCTCCGGTAACACTGGCCACCGTACAGTCTGATGGCGCTTTGTTTAATAATTTAAACAACATCGATTTGCGAGACATGCCCGCCAGTAGTGGCAAACCAAAATGGTGAAGCTGCGCTAAATTTGCCAGTAAATGATAATTGTGTTGCAAGGATTTACCAAATCCAAATCCCGGATCTAGAATAATGTTTTGTCGCTTTATTCCTGCTTCTTCGCAAGCCATAATACGCTCAGCTAAAAAATCGCTGACTTCTTGCATCACGTCATCATATTGTGGGTCCGTTTGCATGGTTTTAGGTTGCCCTTGCATATGCATAATGCACACTGGAACCTGTGTTTCAGCCGCGACCATTAAAGCGCCTGGCTCTTGCAAAGCGCGCACATCATTAATTAAATCAGCTCCAGCAGCGATAGCTTGTCGCATCACTTCGGCTTTACTGGTGTCAATGGACAACCAAACATCTGGACAATGGTTTCGAATCGCTGCAATGATAGGAATAACTCGGTTAAGCTCGGCGGTTAGTGAGACTTCAGGGGCTCCGGGACGAGTCGATTCACCACCAATATCAATGATACTGGCTCCGGCTTCAATCATTTCTTGGGCTCTTAGCACAGCCCGGTCAACGCTATTGTAGCGCCCCCCATCCGAGAAAGAATCTGGAGTGGCATTTAAAATGCCCATGATTAAAGTCCGATCAAGCACAAGTTGCTTAGTGGGAGTTTGGATCTTCATAAGCCTCTGGATTAGCGATAAATTAATGCCGTTACGGTACCTCTATCAATCTATGACCTCAAGCAATATCTGTTAAGCTTTTTATTGGCCAGTGTTTTTGTTATTGAGTAATAATAAAAAACCCCGAGTGATTCGGGGTTTAAAGAGAAAACGATTTAATATGACAGTTATTTGTCTTTATCGTCAACGGATGTTGAGTCTTGCTCTGACTGATGAGTTTGAGTGTGACTGTCTTCTTCTGGACCTTGCTCAGCTGGAGATTCAACTCTGTCTCCCCAACCAGCTGGCTCACGGATATCGGCCTTACGCTCCATTAAATCATCAATCTGTCCGGCATCAATGGTTTCGTATTTCATCAACGCATCTTTCATCGCGTGCATGATATCCATATTCTGCTCTAGGATTTCACGGGCACGGTCATAGTTACGGTCGATAATGCTACGCACTTCATCGTCGATCAGCTTAGCGGTATCATCAGAGACATGCTTCGTTTGGGTCACACTGCGGCCTAAGAAAACTTCGCCTTCATCTTCTGCATACAGCAGAGGGCCCAGTTTTTCAGAGAATCCCCATTGAGTCACCATTTTACGAGCAATGGCCGTGGCCCGTTCAATATCGTTCGATGCCCCAGTTGATACTTTATCAGCGCCATAAATTAACTCTTCCGCTAAACGGCCACCATACAAACTAGAAATCATAGATTCTAAGTGCTGGCGTGACATACTGACGCGATCTTGCTCCGGCAAGTACATGGTCACCCCTAAAGCGCGGCCACGAGGAATGATCGAAACTTTATAAACCGGATCGTGCTCTGGCACCAAGCGTCCAACGATAGCGTGACCCGCTTCGTGGTACGCTGTCGATTCTTTCGTTTCTTCCGACATCACCATTGAACGGCGCTCGGCACCCATCATGATTTTGTCTTTCGCCAGCTCAAACTCAACCATAGAGACATTGCGCTTGTTACCACGAGCAGCAAACAGCGCCGCTTCATTCACTAAATTAGCCAAATCAGCGCCGGAGAAACCTGGCGTACCACGAGCAATCAGTGATGGCTCAACATCGCCAGCTACAGGCACTTTGCGCATGTGAACTTTCAGGATCTGTTCACGGCCACGAACATCCGGTAAACCAACCACAACCTGGCGGTCAAATCGACCGGGACGAAGTAGAGCTGGGTCTAACACATCTGGTCGGTTAGTAGCCGCAATAACAATAACGCCTTCATTGCCTTCGAAACCGTCCATCTCAACCAGCATTTGGTTCAAGGTTTGCTCACGCTCATCATGACCGCCACCAACACCCGCACCACGCTGACGACCTACAGCATCGATTTCATCAATAAAGATGATACAAGGTGAGGCTTTTTTGGCCTGCTCAAACATGTCACGCACCCGAGAGGCACCAACACCGACAAACATTTCCACAAAATCAGAACCAGAGATGGTAAAAAATGGAACTTTAGCTTCACCAGCGATGGCTTTAGCCAATAAGGTTTTACCGGTACCTGGAGGACCAACCATGAGTACGCCAGTTGGAATTTTGCCCCCCAGCTTTTGGAAACGACTTGGATCGCGAAGATAATCGACTAACTCTTTGACATCTTCTTTCGCTTCATCACAGCCAGCAACATCGGTAAAATTGGTTTTGATTTGCTCTTCACTCATCATGCGCGCTTTACTTTTGCCAAAGGACATAGCCCCTTTGCCACCGCCGCCTTGCATTTGACGCATGAAGAAAATCCACACCCCGATAAGCAGGATCATCGGGAACCAAGAAATAAAGATGGTACCTAGTAAGCTTTGCTCTTGTGGTGGTGTACCTTGCACTCTGACATTTTGATTAATCAAATCATCAAGTACTTTTGCATCATACACTGGCATATAAGTAACAAAACGAGCGTTACTGCCACGACGAGTAAAGGTTATTTCACTGTTATTAAATTGAGCTTCTTGAATTTGGCCTTGGCCAACTTCGTTCACGAATGTGGTGTAATCAACGGCTCTACCGCTGCTGTCACCAGGGCCAAAGCTCTGGAAAACCGACATCAGCACAACGGCGATAACCAGCCACAATATTAAATTTTTTGCCATGTCACTCAAGGTGCAAGCCTCGCGATAACTAGTTGTAATTAAAGGTAGGGTACTACAGTTTCTTAGCTGTAGCCAGAGTGTTAACTCTCAGCGATATTAGCAAATAGTTAACCTTTGTAACCAGTGGCCACAATATAAACCTCACGCGAGCGAGCTCGTGATGAATCCGGTTTACGTATTTTCACTGTGTTAAACATTTTACGTACATCTTGGACGTATTGATCAAAGCCTTCGCCCTGGAATACTTTGACAACAAAACTACCATTAGCAATAAGAACTTGTCGACACATATCTAACGCTAATTCGACTAAATACATCGCTCTTGGCTGATCAACCGAGTTATTGCCAGCCATATTAGGAGCCATATCTGACATGACCACATCGACCATGTTGGGTTGAATACGCTCCAACAAGGCATTTAAAACACTTTCTTCACGAAAGTCACCTTGCAGAAAAGATACCCCGGCTATGGAGTCCATCGGTAAAATATCACAGGCAATTACCTGACCATTATCACCGATGGTACTGGCAGCAAATTGTGACCAACCACCAGGGGCTGCACCCAAGTCAACCACTGTCATGCCAGGTTTTAGTAATTTATCTTTCTCTTGAATTTCTTTAAGTTTGAAAATAGCTCGAGAACGATAGCCTTTTTTTCTTGCCTCATGGACATAAATATCATCAAAGTGCTCTTTTAACCAACGGCCAGAGCTCGCCGAATGCTTTTGTTTACTCATTCGATACCTAACTGAGTCGCTTATACCAAAGAAAGTCTGGTAGAAAATATAGTCTTCCTTGGTAGATGGCGCTAAAATAAATGTTTTCAACCCTAATATAAATGAATTTGGTCGCGTAATGAATCTAAGCAACAAACAAAAGCAGCACCTAAAAGGGCTTGCCCACCACTTAAACCCCGTTGTTCTAATGGGAGCAAACGGGCTGACAGAAGCTGTTTTGGCAGAAATCGAAATTGCGCTCAACCACCATGAGCTGATTAAAGTCAAAGTCGTCTCTGAAGATCGCGAAACTAAACTACTGATTGTTGATGCAATTATCCGCGAAACTGGCGCTGAAAAAGTTCAAGTGATCGGTAAAACCTTGGTGCTATACCGCCCTTCTGAGCAACGTAAAATTGAGTTACCGCGTAAGTAACCACTGTTTGTAAGCGCTGGCTTGCTCCTGGTCAGTACTTTTTTGTCACTACTGTCTCGCAGGTAACCAGCACCTTACAAGTCACAACAGCGAATTTACAAGCTGTCATAAATAAAGGTCGCGAGTGCGACCTTTATTTTTTGTTGCTCATCAATGGCTCGCGATAGCTGAACGACTCGCGTTGCACTCGCGCCAACCATTAACAACACATGGCAGGCCTATAGATACTCGACTTTATCGATTTCAAACACTTTCTCACCGCCTGGGGTGGTGATGGTGACTTCATCGCCTTCCATTTTACCAATCAAACCACGGGCTATCGGCGAACTGACTGAAATTTGCCCGACTTAGATTTCGGCCTCATGGTCACCGACAATCTGGTAACGTTTTTCTTCATCAGTATCGACATCGATCAAGGTGACAGTGGCACCAAAAATCACCTTACCATTATTATCCAGCTTAGTGACATCAATCACTTGCGCTACGGATAATTTATATTCAATGTCACGAATTTGCGCTTCACAAATACCCTGCTCTTCACGCGCCGCGTGATACTCAGCGTTCTCTTTTAAATCTCCCAGCTCTCTTGCTTCAGCGATCGCTTGGGTGATCTGTGGGCGTAATTTTAATAATCTTTCGAGTTCATTGCGCAGCATTTGTTCGCCACGGACAGTCATTGGAACTTTTTCCATCGGGTTACCTCTAAATGCCAAATGTTTTGGACAATAAGAAAACTGCCTAACCAAAAACAAGGTTAGGCAGTCAATGATTTAATGATACCACCAGTGTAAACAAACCCGCGGCTGAAATCATCCAAATTTAGTAACCAGAACAAAAATGCTCTAATAATCATGAAATTAAAATGACAGCGTGAGCCCAATCACAAAAACCACTCTGTTAAAAACTTAAAAAAAACAAAAAAAACAAAAAACCAATAAATAAACCATCTAAAAACAGAGCTTAAAAACACTCCAAAAAACATTTTTTTTAATTAAAAATCAATGCTTTGATATTTATAACCACCAATAAAACAGCGTGCAAAACAGAAATTTATATCATTTTACTATCAGAACAAGGAACTTTACGGTTACAAAGGTAATCACGAATAGGTCGATGATTTCTCTTGTAAATGCCCGAGGGTGAACCGAACAAGCAGGAGCATTGAGTGTTCGCGGGGTTATGGTCACCGGACAGAAAGTTATTGATAGACACAATGATTTTTGACCTGATGGATATACCCTATCACTTATTTATGGACAGTAAATTAGGATTTAATAAAATGAACAAGACTCTGATCGCTCTAGCCGTTTCAGCAACTGCAATGACTGCAGGCGTTAACGCTGCTGAAATCTACAATCAAGATGGCACCACTTTCGCTGTTGGTGGTCGTGCTGAAGCTCGTCTATCTATGATGGATGGTAATGCTCATGACAATTCGCGTGCTCGTGTCAATGTTGCAGGTACCACCCAACTGGCTGATGGCCTATACGGTGTTGGTTTTTACGAAGCTGAGCTAAAAGGTGAAAGCTCAGACATCGATAGTCGTTACGTGTATGCTGGTATCGGCGGTGATTTTGGCCTAGTAACATATGGTAAAAACGATGGCGCGCTAGGCGTTATCACTGATTTTACTGATATCATGGCTTACCACGGTGCTGCAGCACTAGATAAAATTAACGTTGCAGACCGCAGCTCAAACATGCTGACTTACGCTGGTCAATTTGATAATTTGGCACTTAAAGCCAGCTATCGTTTTGCTGACCGTGTCAATGCTACTGACGGTGGCTACGCAGATAATGATGAAGATGGCTTCTCTCTATCAGCCATCTATAACTTTGCTGGTACCGGTTTTGCCGTAGGTGCAGGTTATGCGGACCAAGATGATGCTGACCAATTTATGCTAGCGGCTTCTTATACTCATGATAATTTATACTTCGCTGCATCATATGTAGACGGAAGCAAAAACCCATTTAAAGATGGAGAGACACCATATTCAGCAGACGTGACTGGTTATGAACTAGCAGCTGCATACACTATGGGTCAAACTGTATTCAGCACCACTTATGGCTTCCAAGAGCAAAAAGTAAACGGCAATAAGTCTGATAGTGCCGATTCGCTTGCCATTGACGCAACTTACTTCTTTAAGCGTAACTTCCGCACCTTTATCACTTATAACTTTAACCTGCTAGATTCAGATAAAGTAGGTAAACGTGCAGCTGAAGATGAACTGGCTGTTGGTCTACGTTACGACTTCTAATTGAACCTAGTTCAAGCTTTTTAAGCGCAACGGATACTAAAAACGCCTGCTCACTAGCAGGCGTTTTTTTGTCTCGATATACTGTGCGCTGATTTGATTATGGTTTAATTGGTGTGCTATGCCGCGTTTATCCCCTTATCTGTTATGCTTGTTTGCCCTAGTGAGCTTATTGCCGCTCACCAGCTTAGCGGCCTTTGAGTCGGCGCAGCGCTATCTTCCTGCTGGCACTCGTATCGGCTTAGTCAGCCAAACGCTAACGCCAACGCCAATAACCCAACAAGCTTCCACCACGGCCAATGACTATTTCCCCCCTGCCAGTACCCTTAAAATCATTACCGCTCTGGCCAGCCAACTGGAACTCGGCGCACAGTTTCGCTTTACGACCCAACTACAAGCCGATGATGATAACCTAGTGTTGCGTTTTTCCGGTGATCCAAGCTTAACCAGTGAAGATTTACGCCGACTGTTATTAGCCTATCGCCAACAAAAGGGCCGCCAAATAAGCGGTGATATTTGGCTCGATACCAGTCAATTTACTGGCTATCAACGCGGTGTAGGCTGGCCATGGGATAGTACTGGCGTGTGCTTTAGTGCCCCTGTCGGAGCGATTAATATTGATGGTAACTGCATTCAGGCATCAATTTACACTCAAGATAATGGTGCCACACGGGTTTATGTACCCCCTCATTATCCAGTGCATGTCACCAGTGAAGCGATAACGGTTTCGCAAAGCGAGCAGCAGCGCTTACATTGTGATTTAGAGCTATTAGCCACCTCAGATAATCACTATCGATTGTCTGGCTGTTTAGCAGAACGCGATCGCCCTTTGCCTCTTAACTTTGCAGTGCAAAATCTTGAACTGTATGCACAAAGAGTACTTTATCAACAGCTTCGTCAATTGGGGATCCGCTTAGAGGGAGAAATAAAAATTGGTTTACCAAGTCATCATCAGTCGATGGTGCCGATAGCGGTTCATCAATCACCGCCACTGACGGAATTACTGAAACTCACCCTGCAAGATTCCAATAACCTAATTGCGGATGCTTTGACCAAAACCTTAGGTCGACATTTTTTTGTGCAGCCGGGCAGTTTTACTAATGGCACCGAGGCCATTAAACAAATTATCTTTACCAATACAGGCATAGATTTAACCGCAGATCAACTGGTTGATGGCTCTGGCCTGTCTCGCAATAACCGCTTGCGCTTAGACTCAATGCAGCAAATACTGGCTTATATTGCCCAGCATGATCAACAGCTGTCTTTACTTTCATTACTGCCCCGCGCTGGGGAAAGTGGTACTTTACGCTATCGGCGCAGTATGCGCGGCAATGATATTCGCGGCCAAATCATCGCGAAAAGCGGCTCACTCTACGCCACTCATAATATGGCTGGCTTTGTGGTTGATCAAAAAGGTAAGCCACTGAGTTTATTTGTTCAGTACATAACGGATTACTTCCCCGCCGAACCGAACCCGCAACGCCCAGTCGAGCCACCAATGACTCGCTTTGAACAACATTTTTATCAGCAAATAATAGAGATGGCTCACGCAGACTAACTGATCAAGAGCGACAAAAACTAAAAAGCGCCAAGCGGCGCTTTTGGTTCAATCAGGTTAACGATTCGTCTTACTCAATCGTCACGCGAGCAAATTTACGTTTACCTACTTGATAGACATAGGTGCCCGCTTGAGGAGTATACTTCGCATCGGCTAACTTTTCACCGTCTTGCTTGGCAGCACCTTGTTTCACCATTCGCATCGCATCTGAGGTTGAAGCCACTAAACCTGCTTCTTTTAGTAAGTTAGCGATCGCAATCCCTTGGGCAAAGGTAAACTCTGGCATTTCATCGGGCAGTGCGCCTTTTTGAAAACGATTAATAAATTCTTGCTCCGCGGCATCCGCATCGGCTTGCGAGTGGAAACGAGCAATAATTTCTTTCGCTAACAGAATTTTGATGTCTCTTGGATTGGCTCCGGCCGCCACATCCGCTTTAAATTGCGCCACTTCGGCTAACGGACGGAAAGACAGCAATTCATAATAACTCCACATCAAATCATCAGAAATGGACATGATTTTACCAAACATCTCACTCGGCGCTTCACTTACCCCAATGTAGTTGTGAGCCGATTTAGACATTTTCTTCTCACCATCAAGCCCTACCAGTAATGGCATCATTAATACCACTTGTGGTTTTTGACCATGAGATTTTTGCAGTTCGCGTCCCATCAATAAATTGAATTTTTGATCTGTGCCGCCTAACTCAATATCCGTTTCCATTGCTACTGAATCATAGCCTTGCAATAACGGATACATAAACTCATGAATAGCAATCGGCTGACCGCCTGCATAACGCTTTTTAAAATCATCCCGCTCTAACATTCGCGCGACGGTCTGATTAGCAGCAAGGCGGATCATGCCCTCAGCACCCAGTTCAGACAACCATTCAGAGTTAAACTGAATCTTGGTTTTGGCTGGATCAAGGATCTTAAACACTTGCTGTTTATAGGTTTCCGCGTTGCGTAATACGTCTTCGCGCGTCAAAGGTGGACGCGTGGTATTTTTACCCGTAGGATCACCCACCATACCGGTAAAATCACCGATCAAAAAAGTCACATCATGACCAAGGTCTTGGAAAGTACGCAGCTTATTGAGAATCACCGTATGGCCTAAATGGATATCTGGAGCGGTTGGATCAGCACCAAGTTTAATCCGCAACGGACGCCCCTCTTTGAGCTTCGCTATCAGTTCTTCTTCGGGAATTAACTCTTCTACACCACGTTTAATCTCAGCTAATGCTGCTTCAATACTCGCCATTCTTGTTCACTCCCACAGATTTGGCAAAAATTTAATAGTTCGACATCTTACTTGAATAGCGGTGGCTTTTGAAACCAGTTAGACTATTCAATTCATGATTTTATTCAACAACTCTAAAACGAAGACCAGTATGTTAGCGATTTTAGCTCGCCTTCCCTGGATCCACCGGGCATCCATTGCCTTTTTTAGTGCAATGATTGTCTTTGCGCTGTTTTTTCTACCGGATCAGGAAGCCCTCAGTAATAACCCCGAGCGTCTACAAGTTGGTCGCCATTATCCTTTAACCATCGATCTTGAATCCTTAGCTCCAGGGCGTAATATTTTGCCCACCGCCATGTTGCGTTGGGAGCAGCACACCGTTAATGCGGGAGAAAGTGCCGCTATTCTCTTTCAACGTATTGGACTTTCAGCCCGCTTACTGCACGAACTGACGACTAGCGATGCTGAAATTAATCGCCAATTGAGCCGCTTACGCCCAGGCGACCGCTTACAGTTTGGTTTTGATGACAACCAACAATTAATCCAGTTGAAACGACAAATAACCCCTTATGAGACGTTTAACATTACGCGCAGTGAAAATGGTTTTTCGGCTCACTTAGATAAAAAAGAGGTTTTTTATCAATATAATTATGCTCAAGCCGAAATCAGCTCTAACTTTTGGAATGCCGCGAGAGGCGCCGGGTTAACGGCCAATCAAATTATGGAACTTGCTGGTATTTTTGGCTGGGACATTGATTTTGCCTTGGATATTCGTGCTGGGGATCACTTTCGTTTGTTGTTTGAAGAAAAAATCGTTGAAGGCGAAATCGTTGGTCGAGGGCGCATTATCGCGACCCAATTTACTAACCAAGGTACTACATTTACCGCCATTTTAGACGACAACACGGGACAATATTTTGATGAAACGGGCCGAGCAATGAAAAAGGCATTTCTACGTGCCCCACTGGATTTTCGTCGCGTATCATCCAACTTTAACCCTCGCCGCCTGCACCCGGTGACTGGGCAACTCCGAGCTCATCGTGGTACCGATTACGTCGCTCCAGTTGGCACGCCAATTTGGGCAGCAGGAGATGGTGTGGTAGAGCGTTCCAGTTACAATCAATTTAATGGTAATTACGTTTTTATTCGTCACAGTAATACCTATTTAACCAAATACCTCCACCTAACTCGACGCACGGTGAAGACCGGAGAGCGGGTTCGCCAAGGTCAAGTGATCGGTACCTTAGGTGGCACCGGACGAGTCACGGGCCCTCATTTACACTACGAGTTTCTGGTTAATGGCGTTCATAAAGATCCACGCACAGTCGATCTTCCTCAATCAAAATCTTTGACTGGACAAGCAAAAGCGACATTTTTAGCTAATGCTAAAATTCGCCTTGATACTTTATCGCGTTATGGGCAATTACTGTACGCGAATCCTTAAGCTAAAAAAGCCCTTATGATATCAGTAAGGGCTTTTTAATCTGGATGGTTCTCTAACGCAGATAGATTTTAAACGCTAAATGATGCCCCACAGCCACAGGTTGTAGTAGCATTAGGGTTATTAATGAAAAAACGTGAGCCATCCAGGCCATCAGTATAATCCACTACACCACCAATTAAATATTGCAAACTCATCGGATCTACCACCAAAG
>SLFB01000301.1 GCA_007124475.1 Vibrio sp.
ACAAGCACTATTTACAACTTACTAAACCAGGCATCATCCGTGGCAACCTCGTTGCCGCGGCGGGTGGCTTCTTTCTGGCCTCACAAGGCCAGATTGACTGGCAACTGTTTATCGCAGTCTGCATTGGGACTAGCTTAGTCGTCGCCTCAGGTTGTGTGTTTAACAACTTTATCGACATTGATATCGACGGCAAAATGCAAAGAACTTGTCAGCGTGAACTGGTACAAAAAATCGTCCCTGTGTCACATGCCTTGATCCAAGCTTTTGTTCTCGGCATTATTGGCTTTGCTACGTTGTATTTTTATACCTCAATGCTCGCCTTTGCCTTTGGTGCATTAGGATTTATCGTCTATGTGGGATTTTATAGTCTCTACTATAAACGTAATTCCATCCATGGCACCCTGATCGGTGGGTTGTCTGGTGCTTGTCCTCCTGTGATTGGATATTTTGCGGTTACCCACCAGTTTGATATTGGTGGGGCCATTTTATTTATCACTTTCTGTATCTGGCAAATACCACATTCTTATGCGATTGCCATTTATCGATTTGATGATTATAAAGCCGCCAATATCCCTGTTCTACCAATCCAAGAAGGGGTAGCAAAAGCGCGTTACCATATTATTGGTTACATTATTGCTTTCGCTATCGCCTGTTGGGCGCTGACCTATCATGGCTATGCGGGTAGCTGGTTTGCGTTAGGTATGGGCTTAATTAGCTTATATTGGCTTTACATCGCCAAAGTGGGCTTTCAAAAAATGCCCACTCAACAGTGGGGTAAGCAGTTAATGCTATTATCCATCGTTTGTATCATGCTGTTTTGTCTGTTGATTTCAGTAGATTTCACTCAGATTCCTGCCCATCAAGAGTTACAGGTTGCCAAAACAGCCGTTAATTTACCAGGTGCTGTATTATGAACCCAAGAGTCATCAAATATACATTACTGACCGGAGCAATTTTGATTGGGATTGTGATTGCCTTATATGTCAAATACTCAACCGTTCCTATTGGAGAGCGCCCCCTTCAACCTAATGAACTCGGTGGTAATTTTACCCTTAGTACTGCTGTTGGGGATATTAACCTCGATGATTATCATGGCAAAGTAGTGGTACTGTATTTTGGTTACTTAAGTTGCGCCGAAGTCTGCCCTGCTTCAATGGGAGTCATGTCTGCTGCATTTCGTATGTTACCTGAGGAGGTGGGCGATCAAGTCCAAGGGCTATTTATTAGCGTCGACCCATCCCGTGACGACCTAACGGCTCTGCATCAATTCGCTCAGTATTTTGACCCTAGAATCAAAGGTGCGACTGGCAGTGCTGAAGATATCAATACCATTACTAATCAATATGGTGTTTATTACGATATGGTTAATATGCAGAACTCCGCATTAAGCTATACTGTCGATCACGTTTCTCGCTTTTTTGTCATTGCGCCAAACGGTCAATTCGTTACTTCAATGAGCTACAGCACTACACCGACTGAGCTATCTGCCCGTATTCAAAGAACACTACAACGCTACCAACAAATTGCACAAGGATAATTTATGAGCCGTATATTCCAACTTCTGTTAGGCGTTTTTGTTTTACTTATTCTAGCCACGATTTTTAAACATTTTACTGATCACTCAGATCACCCTGATGAACATGCACACCATGCTACACACACCAAGCATACTGAACATAGCCATCAACAGCACAATGAAGAATTAATAGCGATTACTGAATCGTTGTCGGTTGCAGCACCTAAAGCAAAAGCGACGATACCTGGTACCAAAGTTAGCGCAGGCTATGCCACTCTTGTTAACCATTCGGATACAGACATAATCTTGGTTTCAGCTCGCAGTGATGTTGCTGCCCACACGGAGCTGCATCATATGGTGATGGAAAATAGTCGCATGTCGATGCGTCAGGTTGATAACATTACCGTTCCCGCCCACGGTCAATTTGAGTTAACACCGGGCGGTTACCATATTATGTTTATGCAATTAAATGATTCATTAGTTGCTGGGCAAATAGTGACGGTTGAGTTAATTGATGATCAGAACAATGCTTATGCTATAGAAATGCCAGTGCTTGATATGAGCAACACACATTCCCATGCACATTAATCAATAGGGCATTTAAAGTGGTGACTTATTACCGTAAAAGAGTACTGCTCTTAATGTCCATCGTTGGTTTCTCATCTGCCTTGCTTGCCGAAACAAGGCAGATGACTTCCATGGATAAAATAGCAGAACAACACTCACTTCCTTGTCAATCTTTACTCACGGATTTAGCTGCTGATGTTTTAAAAAGCAATCCTCATCGCATGCTCGAGCATTCTCAAGCCATTGATGAAAACAGTCTCTTTAGCTCATTTACCGTGACCGATTATCGCGATCGCTCTAGCCATGTGACTTTTCATGGCGTACGTAATCAAAATCGGCAATGTCAGGCAAGTGTAGTAGAAAGTTTTGCATTACAAACTGACTGCTCTGACGCTCGACACGAGGCATTCAGTAAATGGACTTTTCAAGGTAAGTTAAATCAAGAAACTTTTGTTTTGTCTGATAGACGTCAACAAGATCGACAAGCATTTTTGACCGAACAAGGGGCTCATTTATGTTTGGTCTCTGTTCGCTACTCCATCACTTCGCCTTAAGAGCTTGATTTTATAACTTCCTACTGGAAACTGCAGGGGTGTTGGCGATGTTCGTTCACCCCAATCATAGAATCTGTCTATGCTCATGGGAATTAACCCATTTGTCGCCTAGCTGCAAATTCACGTTATTTGGGTATAGACAGTCGTCACTTTCCTTTCTAATTATCCTTAAGCTAGCTTGAGTCATAGGACAGTTGTCACCTCACCACGAGTGAGTGACTCATCTAACTTAGTTGACTCACTCGTCGCCTATAAGCTCTACTCTCTGAAGGTCTAATCTCTTGGCCGTGCTGGAGCTAACACTTCACGGTTACCATTATGTCCAGGTGCACTTACAATGCCCTGCGCTTCTAGCTGCTCGACAATTCTCGCTGCTCGGTTATAACCGATTTTAAAACGGCGCTGAACACCAGATACTGAGCCTCGTCGACTCTCTACTACATGTTCAACCACTTGATCAAATAATAGGTCCATCTCATCATCATCCTCCATTTTTTCTCCTGGAAGTAAGGACTCTGGCCCCTGATCGCCAGTGATAATATCACTAAGATAATTAGGTTTACCGCGAGCTTTCCAATTATTAACCACCGCATGCACATCGTCATCAGAAGCAAAAGCACCGTGAACGCGGATCGTATGGCTGGAACCAGGTGGTAGATACAGCATATCCCCCATCCCCAAAAGTGATTCCGCACCACCTTGATCAAGAATGGTTCTTGAATCCGTTTTGGTCGATACGGTAAAGGCAACCCGAGTTGGAATATTGGCTTTAATCAGACCAGTGATAACGTCAACTGATGGGCGTTGCGTCGCAAGAATCAGATGAATACCGGCAGCTCGTGCCTTTTGCGCTAAACGAGCAATCAGCTCTTCCACTTTCTTACCGACCACCATCATAAGATCGGCGAATTCATCAACGACTACTACTATATACGGTAACTTCTCAAGCAAAGGGGCTTCGGTATCCATACTATCCCCTTCTTTCCACAGAGGATCATGGATAGGATGGCCTGCTTCAGCCGCCATTTTTAACTTTTCGTTGAAGCCCTTAATATTACGCACACCTAGCACTGACATGAGCTTATATCGACGTTCCATTTCGCCAACACACCAACGTAATGCATTAGAAGCATCTTTCATATCCGTTACCACTTCAGCGAGTAAGTGGGGGATCCCTTCATAAACTGACAGCTCAAGCATCTTAGGGTCAATCATGATAAAACGAACGTCTTCAGGTGTGGATTTGTACAACATACTCAAAATCATCACATTGACACCGACCGATTTACCAGAGCCCGTTGTGCCAGCGACCAAAACATGAGGCATTTTTGATAAATCAACCACAACAGCTTCGCCAGCAATGTCTTGCCCTAACACCATCGTCGTCGGTGATTTAGCTTCTTTAAATTTTGAACTACTAACGACATCAGACAAAAACACCGTTTGACGAGTGATGTTGGGCAACTCTAAACCTACATAAGGTTTTCCTGGAATCACCTCTACCACACGAACCGCCATCGCTGATAATGAACGAGCTAAATCCATAGATAGACTTGAAATACGACTAACCTTGACGCCTGGCGCTAAATCTAACTCAAAGCGAGTAATAACAGGTCCTGGAAAAATACCCACTACTTGAGCTTGAATTTTATAGTCAGCAAGCTTTGACTCAACCAGTCGAGCAATATCCTCTAATGCTTGTCTATCTATAAAGTTTTCTCTTTTTTCAGGGTGATAAAGCAAATCTAATGTAGGCATTGGCTCAGTTGGTTTAGGCAAATTAACATCATTCTGCATCAAAAAAGGGTTTTGCTGCGCAGCGATATTGCTTTGAGCTTCTGATACGAGGTTTTGAAAAGCTTTAACATCTTGATCAACATTTTGATCAATATCTTCATCAGCATATTGATCAAGATTTTCCGCAGATGGCTCAGCTTGTAAACGCCAATTGACTTCATTTTGGTCATCATTATGTTGCGGATCTTGTTGTTGAATTGTGTCTGCAGAAGCAATTGAAGGTGTCTCATGATCATCAACAATGTCTAGATCAGAAATCATCGGCTGAGAAACACTACTATCATGCCAAGACTGATCGTGTGCTGGATCAGCACTAGTCACTTGATAAGGCGTCGTCCATGGATCATTATCGAGTTCTTGACCATCATGGTTTTGAGCAGCTGAAGGCTCTATACTTTGCTGCTCTGCAAAATCATCCGCTTGCATCGCTTGTTTATCAAGCTCATCGATTGTCTTAGCTAAGGCGATTTCACCATCATTAGAGACGTTCTCTTTTGTATCAGGCAGATGGATATTAAAACGTCGTGTGGCGACGTTGGTGACACTCTCCGTTTGCTGTTCAGTATCGCCAGCATCATCTGCTGGTAATTCAACGGAGGTTTTGGCTGCTGCCATGGAAGTTAAACGACTATTGTCGACTTTAGGTTGCTCAAGCGTTGGTCGTAAAACCTCATCACGACTAGCGCGTAATCGATTTAGCAGCCATTGAGCCGCACGAATAGCATGCTCACCGAGCCATTCAACAATCGTTAACCAAGAAATTCCCGTTAATAATGTAAACCCTGCTCCCCATAAAAACAGCAATACCAATGTAGTGCCGAGTAAATTCAAGGTTGGTAAAGCAAGGCTGGTTAATACATCGCCGATTACGCCACCTGAAGAAAAATACCAAATATCATCAAAGTTAATGTCTGCCAAACCACAGCTAGTCAGGATGAGTATG
Source organism: Vibrio sp. (assembly GCA_007124475.1). GTDB lineage: Bacteria > Pseudomonadota > Gammaproteobacteria > Enterobacterales > Vibrionaceae > Vibrio. Next base: position 5,378 of record SLFB01000301.1, read on the forward strand.
ACTAAACCCAGTAGGCGTGTTGCCCACAGAGTAAAATCTAGCTGCTCTTGCTCCTCACGACGACGTAATGTAATCCACGCTA
>SLFB01000150.1 GCA_007124475.1 Vibrio sp.
ATGACTTTGGTGTCTTTGTTAATTAATACCGACATTATTTGCCCTCCGCAGCAGCAACAACTTTACGCGCAGCGTCAGTCAACGACTCTGCTGCAATGATATCTAAACCCGATTTTGCCAATACATCACGGCCAAGTTCAGCGTTAGTCCCTTCAAGACGAACAACAACAGGTACTGCAACACCGACTTCTTTCACCGCGCCAATAATCCCTTCAGCAATCATGTCGCAGCGTACAATACCACCGAAAATATTGACCAAGACGGCTTTAACATTGTCATCGGAAAGAATGATCTTAAACGCTTCAGCTACACGCTCTTTTGTTGCGCCACCACCAACGTCTAAGAAGTTTGCAGGTTTACCGCCATGTAAGTTAACAATGTCCATGGTTCCCATTGCTAGGCCAGCACCATTAACCATACAACCAACATTGCCATCAAGAGCGACGTAGTTTAATTCCCACTGCGCTGCATGAGCTTCACGGGCATCTTCTTGGCTGGCATCGTGCATTTCACGTAATTTAGGCTGACGGTATAAGGCATTTGAATCGATATTAATCTTACCATCGAGACACAATAAATTACCTTCACCGGTAATCACTAATGGGTTAATTTCTAGCAAAGCAAGATCATACTGCGTAAACATCTCACCTAGGCCCATGAAAATTTTAACAAACTGTTTAATTTGATCACCTTGCAGACCAAGCTTAAACGCCAGTTCACGACCTTGATAAGCTTGCGCACCCACTAATGGATCGATGGCTGCTTTGTGGATAAGTTCAGGCGTTTCTTCTGCAACTTTCTCGATTTCTACTCCACCTTCTGTTGAAGCCATAAACACAATTTTACGTGTTGCACGGTCAACAACGGCGCCTAAGTAAAGTTCATTAGCAATATTCGAGGCTTCTTCCACCAAGATTTTTGAAACCGGTTGACCATTAGCGTCGGTTTGATAAGTCACCAGGTTTTTACCGAGCCATTTTTGAGCAAACGCTTTGACTGCATCTTTACTTTCATGCAGCTCGACACCGCCTGCTTTACCACGCCCACCAGCGTGAACCTGACACTTTACAACCTTTTTAACGGTACTGATCCGTCCTGCTGCTTCAAACGCTTCTTGCGGAGTATCACAGGCATAACCTTCTGGGACTGGCAAACCGAATTCAGCAAATAGCTGTTTTGCTTGGTATTCATGCAAATTCATTGTGTTATTCCATTTATGTATTTTTATTCCATAGAGCCCAATTCATAGTTGGACTTTACGTCTGTAGGAGTACTCTGAGCGAGTAGCCAAATGGCTCAAACAAGGCCGGGCGTTGAGCTAACCCGGCTTTTTACCCATTCAGTGGTAAGGAGGGTATCCTCACCACTCAACGTTACACGTCTAAAAGCAGACGCGCTGGATCTTCTAGTAACTCTTTCACTGTCACTAAGAAACCAACTGACTCACGACCATCAATCAAACGATGATCATAAGACAAGGCAAGGTACATCATTGGCAAGATTTCCACTTTACCATCCACCGCCATTGGGCGATCTTGGATTTTGTGCATTCCCAAAATTGCCGCTTGTGGTGGGTTAATAATTGGTGTCGACATTAACGAGCCAAAGACACCACCATTGGTAATGGTAAAGTTACCACCGGTAAGGTCTTCAACAGTTAACTTACCGTCACGACCTTTCAACGCAAGTTCTTTGATGCCTTTTTCAATTTCAGCAAGACTGAGCATATCGCAATCTTTAAGAACCGGTGTCACTAAACCACGAGGGGTTGATACTGCTAGGCTGATATCAAAATAGTTATGATAAACAATATCTTCGCCATCAATGGACGCATTGACTTCAGGATAGCGTTTTAAGGCTTCAGTAACCGCTTTAACATAAAAAGACATAAAGCCAAGACGGATGCCGTGCTTTTTCTCAAACAGATCTTGATACTGTTTACGCAGATCCATAATGGGTTTCATGTTAACTTCGTTAAACGTCGTTAGCATTGCTGTGCTGTTTTTCGCTTCCAATAGACGCTCAGCAACGCGTTTGCGTAAACGAGTCATGGGGACTCGTTTTTCACTACGAGCAGCGGCAACCGGCTCGCTCTCTGGCTGCTCAAGCGAAGAAAATGGCTGATTTTTCGCCAGATAAGCTTCCACATCTTCACGCGTAATACGACCACCAACACCAGAGCCTTTAACTTGCGATGGCTGTAAACTATGTTCAGCCAATAAGCGACGCACCGCTGGACTTAAGGCATCATTAGATTCTTCGCTCAGTGCCGCTTTATGGCGTTTATCAGGCGACGGCTCTGTCGACGTCGTTGAGTCTGCCGTGGGCTCACCAGCTACTGCACCAGCCTTAACCCGCGCCAATAACTGCTTAGACAGCACGGTAGCACCTTCTTGCTCTAAAATGGACTCAAGTACCCCAGCTTCAGGAGCTGGCACTTCTAGTACCACTTTATCGGTTTCAATTTCAACAATCACTTCATCACGAGCGACAGCATCACCAGGCTGTTTATGCCATGTCGCTACGGTGGCGTCTGCTACTGATTCAGGTAGATCTGGAACCAGAATTTCAACTGTCATATCGGTCTATTCCTTTTACTTCTTGTTCTTAGGCTAGGGTCAAAGCGTCTGCAATTAACGCTTTCTGCTGTTTCAAGTGCACCGACATATAGCCCACCGCCGGTGATGCTGATGCTGGTCGACCCGCATATTTTAAAACCGCTCCCGCTGGGATCGCGGCACGGAAATTGTGCTGACTACTGTACCAAGCCCCTTGGTTTTGAGGCTCTTCTTGACACCAAACATAATCAACGACGTTGGTATAAGGTGCGATTGCCGCTTGTACTTCTTCAATCGGGAATGGGTACAATTGCTCAATACGTACAATAGCCACATCATCTTGCTGATTGTTTCGACGTTGCTCGAGCAAATCGTAGTACACTTTTCCAGAGCAGAAAACGACCCGCTTAACCTGTGCGGCATCCAACGGATCAACCTCACCGATGGCAGGTAAAAATGAGCCGTTAGCTAAGTCTTCCATACTCGAGGTACAAAGTGGATGACGTAACAAGGACTTCGGTGACATGACAATCAGTGGGCGACGCATTTTACGCACCACTTGACGGCGTAGCATGTGATAAACCTGTGCCGGAGTGGACGGAATCACCACCTGCATATTTTGCTCGGCACAAAGCTGTAAATAACGCTCCAAGCGAGCAGATGAGTGCTCAGGACCTTGTCCTTCATAACCATGAGGCAGCAGCATAGTTAAGCCACATAAGCGTCCCCATTTTTGCTCACCAGAAGAAATGAACTGGTCAACCACCACTTGGGCACCGTTAGCAAAGTCACCGAACTGCGCTTCCCAAATGGTTAAGCCGCTTGGCTCCGCTGTTGCATAGCCGTATTCGAAAGCCAACACCGCTTCTTCTGATAATACAGAATCAATAACCTCAAATGGGCCTTGTTTGGTATGAATGTTCGCCAAAGGAACATAAGTACTGGCATCGGCTTGATTATGTAACACTGAATGACGGTGGAAGAAGGTACCACGTCCAGAGTCCTGACCAGAAATACGGATACGCTGACCATCATCAACGAGCGTAGCGTAAGCTAAAGTTTCGGCCATCCCCCAGTCGAGCATTTTTTCACCAGAAACCATGCTCATTCGGTCATGGTAAATTTTCTCAACGCGACTTTGCAGCTTATGACTTTCTGGATGCTGGCAGACTTTTTCTCCTAACTCTTTTAAACGTTGAAGAGGAAATTGGTTTTCCCAACTTTCGTTCCATTCACGGTTAATATAGGGCGACCAATCAACCGAGTGCATGGTCATAGGTCGCCATTCTTTGACCACCACTTCACCATGATCGAGAGCGTCACGATATTCGTTAACTAATTGAGTGGCTGTTTCTAAGTCACACTCATTTCTGTCTGTGAGAGTATCAGCATAAATTTTACGTGGCGTAGGGTGTTTTTTAATTTTCTGATACATCAAGGGCTGAGTCGCATTGGGCTCATCCGCTTCGTTGTGACCATGGCGACGATAACAAACCAGCTCAATCACTACGTCACGCTTAAACTCATTACGATAATCGAGCGCCAAACGAGTCACAAACGCCACCGCTTCTGGATCGTCTGAGTTAACATGCAGAATTGGCGCCTGAACCATTTTCGCGATATCAGTACAGTACATAGTTGAGCGTGTATCACGAGGGTTGGACGTGGTAAAGCCAACTTGGTTATTGATAACAATTCGTACCGTACCACCAACACTGTAGCCGCGAGCTAAAGACATGTTGAAAGTTTCAGCCACCACACCTTGCCCAGCAATAGCAGAGTCACCATGAATGGTGATCGGCAATACTCGGTTTCCTTCAGAATCACCTAAACGATCTTGACGAGCGCGAACCGACCCAATAACTACCGGATTAACTATTTCAAGATGAGATGGGTTAAAGGCCAGCGCTAGATGGACATCACCGCCAGGGGTTGCGAAGTCTGCCGAGAAACCTTGATGATATTTAACATCGCCCGTTCCCCATGTTTCATCATGCTTACCAGCAAATTCGTCAAAAAGATCTTGTGGCTTTTTACCTAATACGTTAACTAACATATTAAGCCGTCCACGGTGAGCCATTCCAATCACAACTTCACGCATACCGTGAGTGCCTGCATGACGAATTAACTCTTTCATCATCGGTATTAACGCATCACCACCTTCCAGAGAGAAACGCTTCGCTCCAGGGAATTTTGCGCCAAGATAGCGCTCTAAACCTTCTGCTGCGGTTAACTCATCAAGAAACTTACGTTTTTCTTCTAGAGTAAATTCAGGTTCGCCTAACACTGGCTCTAGACGCTGTTGAATCCATCGTTTTTGTTCAGTATCAATGATGTGCATATATTCTGCACCCACTGAGCCACAATAGATTTTATTCAGCGATCGATAAATATCTTTCAACTTCATGGTATCAGCGCCAACAGCAAAAGAGCCAACGTTGAACGTTTCTTCCATGTCATCTTTAGTTAAATTATGGAATGAGGGGTCAAGTTCCGCCACCGGAGGGCGTTTCCATAAATCAAGAGGATCTAATTTAGCAGCTTCGTGACCGCGGAAACGGTAAGCGTTGATAAGCTGTAGAACTTTTACTTGTTTTGCATCGACTTCAGGATCACTAACTTGGACATTGTAATGCTTTGTCTCTTGGGCAAGCCGACGGAAGTAATCACGGACACGTGAATGCGGTTGTTCAACCAGATGATCAGCCTGGGTTGGCAAATCATCAAACACACGTTTCCATTCGTCACTAACCAAATCGGGATCACTTAGATACAGTTCGTAGAGATCTTCTACATAAGTTGCATTGGCGCCAGCCAAGTGTGAAGACTCGAGCCATGCCTTCATCACGCCGTTGTGCATTATTTTCCCTTAACCA
>SLFB01000224.1 GCA_007124475.1 Vibrio sp.
TTATTGCTTGGATTGTTTATTCAATTCTGCTGTGGGGACATTATCAAAGAGGATGGCGTGGCCGCAAAGTTACTTGGTTTGCCGTGATTGGCGCTTCTTTATTAACTTTAGCTTATTTTGGTAGCCGATTTGTCAAGGAAATCATTCTAGGATAAGGTTAATTCTCTAACGATTAGCAAGCCTCTTGCTGATAATTACTCATCATTTTACTGGTCATCTACTTTACTATTTGAAAGGAAATTACACGTTTTGGACGACATATCAACGGGTATCTTATTTGCGCTACTCGCGTGTCTTATCGTTATCTCTGCCTACTTTTCAGGATCTGAGACTGGCATGATGGCATTAAACCGTTACCGGCTAAAACATTTAGCGAATACTGGCCATAAAGGTGCGCAGCGGGTAGAGCGACTATTAGCTCGCCCAGATCGGCTGATTGGTTTAATTTTAATTGGTAATAATTTAGTTAATATTCTCGCCTCAGCCATCGCCACTATCATAGGCATGCGTTTGTATGGCGATATCGGCGTTGCTATTGCAACCGGCGGCTTGACCTTAGTTATTTTAGTCTTTGCTGAAGTCACTCCCAAAACCCTAGCTGCGGTTTATCCTGAACGCGTCTCTTACGCGAGTAGTATCATCCTTGGTGTGTTAATGAAACTCCTCTCTCCTTTAGTGGTTTTTATTAACTTTATTACTAATGGATTTATTCGTTTATTAGGCCTTACAGTCAAACATGAGCGCGATGATCCGGTCAGCTCAGAAGAGTTAAGAACGATAGTGAATGATGCTGGTCGGCTTATCCCTCGCCGTCACCAAGAGATGCTACTTTCTATCCTCGACCTTGAGCATGTTACGGTAAACGATATCATGATCCCAAGGAACGAAATTACTGGGATCAATATCAATGATGATTGGAAATCAATTATACGACAGTTAAGGCACTCCCCTCATGGGCGAGTGGTGCTCTATCGTGACAGTATCGATGAAGTGGTTGGTATGCTTCGCCTCAGAGAAGCGGCTCGATTGATGCTAGAAAAGAATGAGTTAAATAAAGAAACCTTATTTCGCGCAGCCGATGAAGTCTACTTTATCCCCGAAGGAACACCGCTCAATATTCAGTTACTCAAGTTTCAACGCAACAAACAACGTATAGGACTCATCGTCGATGAGTATGGCGACATTATTGGTCTGATTGCGCTTGAAGATATTTTGGAAGAAATCGTCGGCGAGTTTACAACCTCTATGGCTCCAAGCCTAGCTGAAGAAATCACTCCACAAAGTGATGGTAGCTTCTTAATTGATGGCAGCGCCAATATTCGTGATATTAATAAAAGTCTCAAATGGGACTTACCCACTGATGGCCCAAGAACACTCAACGGTCTAATTTTAGAGCACCTCGAAGAAATTCCGGAAACGCACCTTAGCGTCACCGTAGCCCATCACCCGATGGAAATTGTACAATTAGAAGAAAACCGCATTAAACTAGTCCGTGTATTCCCTAAAAAAACTAAAAAAGCAAGCTAGGTACATCGTATTAAACTCCGTTTATACCCAAATAACTTGGAATTATAAGTAGACGGCAAGTAAGTCCCCATGAGCATAGATAGATGTGATTGGGGTCAACGGACATCGCCTCCTGTAGCGTCAAGTAGGAAGGGGCAGCATACTGTGGTGTTGGTAATCACCATCCCACAGCCTGCCTAATCAGCAAGAATAATATCTAAAGCAAGCCTTAGCCTTTTAAGGTCATACCCCATTCAGCCCCATTGGGTACACATTAGTTAACTCGTAACGATGTAAGCATAGAATCTGGAAGAGCAAGTTCATCGTTTTTATTCACGCTGATCCCTAAATTCAACACTTGCTGAGCGATAGCTTGCGCTTCTGACAAAGAGTGCATAGCTGCTGTGCCGCATTGATACTCATTCAGCTCAGGAATATCTTGTTGGCGCTCTACCTTCAGAACATCTTCCATCGCTGCCAACCAAGCATTAGCGACTTGTTGCTCGCTAGGTACACCAATTAAACTCATATAAAACCCAGTCCGGCATCCCATCGGTGAGATATCAATAATTTCAATATCATTGCCATTAAGATGATTACGCATAAACCCAGCGTACAAATGCTCTAAAGTGTGGATACCTTTTTCTGACAGCATCCCTTGATTTGGAATAGTAAAGCGTAAATCAAACACAGTAATGGTATCCCCTTTAGGCGTCTGCATCGTTTTTGCCACACGTACAGCAGGTGCTTGCATGCGAGTATGATCAACCGTGAAACTATCTAATAATGGCATGAGCTTATCTCCTTATCATCCTATTAAGGTGCTATCGATACACCAATGACTTGGCGCGGTAACTCGACGGCAAGTGAGTACAAAATGGTCTAAAACAAATTAGCATAGCCTTTAGCAACAGCCAAATCAACGTAGATAACTAAAGTAGTCAGCTAAAAACTCATCAAAACTTTGCGTTTCTTTTTGCTCTATTTTTAACTGTGCCTCCCTTGAACGAACGACTTCTTGCTGCATCAACTGCGGTGAATATACCTGATAAGTACGCTGTAAATTGTCTGCGCGATAACGCTCACCAAGCTCCCCTCCAACTTTACCTAACCCACCCAGTTGTTGTGTTTTGGCTAGTAATTGAGCGGATAACGTAAGCTGAGGATCCTCTATCCATTGTGAAAGTTCACGGCATACTTCCTGATAAGCATGACCACCACAGGCGGCATCCATTTGCTCAGCAATCAGGCTTAAATCAGCAAAGACTCGTTTGGCCCAAGCAGTGAGTGTTAATCTCTCACCATGACAACCAATTTTGAGTTCAAGCCCTGGCTTTCTTCCTTCAAGAATGACCTTACTCCAATTATCTCGCCAACACTCTAGTTCACAGTTGTCCATTGGCTCAGAGTCGGATAACGCCGTCCAAGTTAGGAATAGGTCTAAAAAGCGTACCTGTTGTTCTGTGATGCCAATCGGGCTAAATGGATTAACATCCAATGAGCGAACTTCAATATATTCAACGCCACCGCGTGCTAATGCTTCAGAGGGTTTTTCACCATTTTTCGCCACTCTTTTCGGGCGAATGGGTGCATATAGTTCATTCTCGATTTGTAATATATTGCTGTTGAGCTGACGGTATTGACCATCAACTTTGACCCCAATCTGCGCAAACTGCTCTGAAGGAGTACGAATGGCTTGGTTTAAGCCAGTCAGGTACTGTTCTAAACTGTTAAAGCCGATTTTTAAACGACTTTGTGCATTACTGGTATAACCAAGATCACTAAGCCGTAATGATGTCGCATACGGTAAGTACAGAGTTTTACCAATCGATTCAAAAGGTAACTGAGTTTCTCGCCCTTGAAGAAATGAGCCACATAGCGCTGGAGAAGCACCAAAAAAATAGGGGATCAACCAACCGAAACGGTAATAATTACGAATTAAACCAAAGTAAGCTTGCGATTGACTGTCCTGCCGCTCTTGCTCCGTTTGCGGACCATAAAGTGCATCCCAAAAAGTAGAGGGGAAAGAAAAATTAAAATGCACCCCAGAAATGATTTGCATTAGGCTGCCATAACGCTGTTTCAATCCCGTACGGTACAAGGTTTTCATTCGCCCAGTATTAGACGTCCCATACTGAGCTAATTGAATATCATCCTCACTGCCCACATAGCAAGGCATAGACAATGGCCAGAGATTCTCATTACCAATATTTTGCTGAGCAAAATGGTGAATGTCGGCCAACTGCGCAATAAGGGTATCGACATCGTTCGATACCGGCGTAATAAACTCAAGCAATGATTCAGCAAAATCAGTGGTGATCCAAGCGTTGGTTAATGCTGAGCCTAACGGCTCTGGATGTGGTGTTTGAGCAATACTTCCGTCGGTGGTATAGCGCAAGGTTTCACGTTCAACCCCACGCCCGAACTGCTGAAAAACGTCTGGATGATTAGCAACTCGTGTTAGTCGCTCGGCAAAATTAGTCAAAATAAAATTCGCTTATAAAATAGGTGGTGTTCTGGATACTGCTCTAGCCTATTGCCTGAATCACAACTCTGTCACTCAGAATAAAGTATATACCCTTCCGACTTGAAGCTGCAGGGGTGTTGGCTATAGGCTCAATGGCGTTGAATGTTTACCGTCAAGCGAGACCCACTAAAGCACTTTTTACCCTGCTTTAATGGGTCGAAGCTATCACAAACAGATGCCGATGATACGTAATAATAAACCTGATGGCTCATTACTGGTATCAGATACTTTACTGCAACACGGTATATATGTATCCATTAATGGACGATTTCAAGCACTTCAATTGGAATTGATAATTTTTCTAATTGCGGCCTTAAACTTTTAGCATCTCCGACCACAATGATTTGATAATCATCAGCAGAGAACCATTTTTCAGCTAACTGATTGAGTGTTGACTGATTAACAGTCGCGACAATCTGATTACGCTGCTGTAGATAATCCCAGTCTAAGTTGTGAGTTAAAATCTGGCCAATTAATTGCGTTTTTTGCGCTGGCGTCTCGTAATTTAAAGCTTCTTGTTGGCCAACAGCAAGACGTAAAAACGTCAGTTCCTCAGTAGTTAACCCCTCTCCACTGAAGCGATTCAGCTCAGCAATAATCTCCTTTATCGCTGAAACGGTGACGTTAGCACGCACCTGGGCATTAAACACAATCACACCGACTTCTCGATTACTCGATAAGTAGCCACTGGCTCCATAGGTATAGCCTTTATCTTCGCGCAAATTCTGGTTGATACGACTATTAAAGTTTCCCGCTAGATTGAAGTTAGCCAATTGCGTCAGATACATTTCGCCAGTCGCATCAAATGGTAGCCCTCGACGGACAAAACGCACCACACTTTGTGGAGAATCCGGCCTATCAACAAGATATACACGCTGTTGGGTCAAGGCTGGGATCACCTGAGGATGCAACATGGGTGCTGGCTGCCCCTGCCATTGATTGAAGAACGCCAGTTGTTGACGTACTTGTTGAGGCTCAATATCACCAACGACAATCACTTGTGCTCCATTAGGGGTATAGTGTTGTTGATAAAAGTTTTTCACATCCTCTAATGTTAACCCAGCAATCGAAGCTTGAGTGCCGTCACTGGAGCGAGCAAATACCGACTCGCCGAATAACACTTGACGCATGGCTTGTCCCGCCAACCAACTTGGTTGTTGATGCTGATAAACCACACTTTGCAGCATCTGCTGCTGAATACGCTCAAAGTCTTGCTGCTTGAAACCTGGGGTAAATAATACCTCTTGCAAGACTTGCAACGTTTCGGGTAAGTGCTGAGTCAAACTAGAAATCGAAATATTGGTTGAGTAGCTACTGGTGCTAACGCTGATCACTGAGCCCAATTTATCTAACTGAGCTTGAATACTTTCCATCGATCGCAAA
>SLFB01000153.1 GCA_007124475.1 Vibrio sp.
CACCACAGGCCAGCCTACGGCTGTTCAAATTTGTTCCAGACAAATTTGTCACTCACTTGCCGCCAATCTGCAACGCCAAGTTGTTTGGGTATATACCCTTCCTACTTGAAGCTGCAGGGGTGTTGGCTACGTTCGTTCGCCCCGATCACATAGTCTATCTATGCTCATGGGGACTCATTCACTTGCCGCCTACCTGCAACGCCAAGTTGTTTGGGTATAGATCAAATAAAAAAAGCGAGGGGGGAGCTCGCTTTTTTTATTTTCTTTTGTCTGCTAGGTAATCTAGCCGATGTCTAACAGACTTCGCTTATTGACGCTCATGTAGTGGCACAAACTCACGAGATTGTTGACCTGTATAAAGTTGGCGAGGGCGGCCAATTTTATTATTTGCGTCAGAGTGCATTTCGTTCCAATGTGCAATCCAGCCGATAGTTCGTGACATAGCGAAGATAACGGTAAACATAGACACGGGAATACCGATAGCCTTTAAAATGATCCCAGAATAGAAATCGACGTTCGGGTAGAGCTTTTTCTCAACGAAATAAGGATCAGAAAGTGCGATACGTTCAAGTTCCATAGCCACATCAAGAAGTGGATCATTAATGTTGAGCTCTTTGAGTACGTCATGGCAAGCTTCACGCATAACGGTCGCCCGTGGATCGTAGTTTTTATACACCCTATGGCCAAAGCCCATTAAGCGGAATGGATCATCTTTATCTTTCGCTCGAGCTACATACTCAGGGATATTGTCTACCGAGCCAATTTCTTCAAGCATGCGCAGACAAGCTTCATTAGCTCCGCCGTGAGCTGGACCCCATAAAGACGCGATACCTGCGGCAATACAAGCGAACGGGTTAGCTCCAGAAGAACCGGCTAAGCGAACCGTAGACGTTGATGCATTTTGCTCATGATCAGCATGAAGAGTAAAAATTTTATCCATTGCTCGGGCGACAACGGGGTTAACGTCATACTCTTCACATGGATTAGCAAACATCATATGTAAAAAGTTTTCAGCGTAAGTTAGATCATTACGTGGGTAGATGAATGGCTGACCAATTGAGTACTTGTAACACATTGCTGCCAGAGTTGGCATTTTTGATAATAAGCGATAAGCGGCGATTTCTCGGTGCGTATCGTTATTAATATCAAGTGAATCGTGATAGAAGGCTGCTAAAGCACCAACAACACCACACATTACTGCCATGGGGTGAGCGTCGCGACGGAAACCATGGAAGAAACTAGCAATTTGCTCGTGAACCATAGTATGGCGAGTTACCACTTTTTTGAACTCTTCATATTGATCACGGTTCGGGGCTTCACCATAAAGTAGGATGTAACAGACTTCTAAGTAATCAGCATTATTGGCTAATTGTTCGATCGAAAAGCCGCGATGTAACAAAATACCTTTGTCGCCATCGATATAAGTGATTTGAGATTCACAAGATGCAGTGGCAAGAAAACCCGGGTCAAAAGTGAAAAAATCATTTGAACCTAATTGACGTACATCGATTACTTTAGGGCCGATAGTCCCTTCCATAATCGGCAGCTCAATGGGCGCAATTCCTTCGATGTGAAGGGTCGCTTTTTTATCTGCCATAGACAATCTCCTTTGTTTATTATTTGATCCGTCCAGGATGTTTGTGTGTCATTCTTGTACGTCCGTTCGCCATTAAAGTCAATTTTTCTCCTCCGATGTGTGCACTTACTTTGATTTTTTATACATATAAAGTTAAAAATCTGTTCTATGTAGCAAAATTTGTTACATCATTTGTTGTATAATGTTGCTGTCCGTATAAAGGCATAGTGAATTTTGGCAAAACTTGTGTAAATTCAAAGCGTATCTGATTAGTTAATAAAGATGATAAATTTTGTTTTTAACATTTTGATTACAGTTATCGTCGTGCGAAAGCGGTAGTATTGGTGGTTTTTGTAGTTTTTTTGTTAATAAAATGAGTGTTTGGCCAATTTTCGTTGATAACTATAAATGCTTCAATTAAAGCTGAGTGAGCAAGCCCGTGAAAGAAAGAAAGTCAAGACCTGTTAATCTCGATCTGCAGACTATACGCTTTCCGATCACTGCCATCGTTTCAATCCTGCATCGTATTGCTGGGATTATCACGTTTGTGGCGGTCGGTATTTTGCTATGGTTACTCTCCCTTTCTCTATCGTCTCCGATAGGATTTATGGAGGCCAGTCAAATCCTCAATGGTTTCTTTGTTAAGTTTGTGTTGTGGGGCATTCTGACTGCCTTGGCCTACCACATTGTCGGTGGGATAAGACATCTATTGATGGATATGGGGTATTTTGAAGAATTGGACACTGGTGCTTTAAGCGCCAAGGTATCATTAGTCATTACTCTGATTCTATCAGTACTAGCGGGGATATTAGTATGGTAAAACATGTTTCTTCATTTGGTCGCAATGGTGTTCATGATTATCTATTGATCCGTGCGACTGCGATCATCATGACCCTTTATACGCTCTACATCGTATTATTTTGTGCATTCACAGATATTTCTTATTTAACGTGGACACAATTTTTCTCCAGCTCGTTCACTAAAGTATTTACCATGTTGGCCTTAGTCTGTGTTTTGATTCACGGCTGGATTGGTTTATGGCAAGTGCTCACTGATTATGTGAAATGCTCAAAATTACGCAGTGTCCTACAACTTGGCGTTATTGCTATCTTACTAGGATACTTTTTCTCTGGTTTATTTATTTTGTGGGGTGTGTAAGTGACTATTCCTGTTCGTGAATTCGATGCTGTTGTTATCGGTGCTGGCGGTGCCGGAATGCGCGCCGCACTACAAATCTCTGAGCAAGGTTTAACCTGCGCGTTATTATCCAAAGTATTTCCAACTCGTTCACATACGGTTTCTGCTCAAGGCGGTATCACAGTCGCTTTGGGTAACTCTCATAAAGATGATTGGCAGTGGCACATGTACGATACTGTTAAAGGTTCGGATTACATTGGCGATCAAAATGCAATTGAGTACATGTGTAAAAATGGCCCTCAATCTGTTATTGAGCTTGAACGCATGGGCTTACCTTTTTCCCGTTTTGAAAATGGTACCATTTATCAACGTCCTTTCGGTGGTCAATCGAAAGAGTTTGGTGGTGAGCAAGCGGCGCGCACTGCGGCAGCTGCCGACCGAACTGGGCATGCGCTGTTACATACCTTGTATCAACAAAATATCAAATACAAAACGACCATTTTCTCTGAGTGGTACGCATTAGATCTAGTCAAAAACCAAGATGGTGCGGTACTAGGCTGTACGGCGTTGTGCATGGAAACTGGCGAAATTTGTTACTTTAAATCGAAAGCAACCATATTGGCGACAGGTGGTGCTGGACGAATTTATGCTTCTACTACGAACGCTCATATCAATACTGGTGACGGCGTAGGCATGGCGTTACGTGCTGGTGTGCCGATGCAAGATATGGAAATGTGGCAATTCCATCCAACAGGAATTGCTGGAGCCGGAGTACTCGTGACCGAAGGCTGTCGTGGTGAAGGCGGCTATCTATTAAACAAAGATGGTGAACGTTTCATGGAGCGTTACGCCCCCAATGCTAAAGACTTGGCTGGTCGTGATGTGGTTGCTCGTTCAATGATGATTGAGATTCGTGAAGGCCGTGGCTGTGATGGCCCATGGGGACCACACATTAAGTTGAAACTTGATCATTTAGGTAAAGAAGTTCTTGAGTCTCGTCTACCCGGGATCTGCGAGTTATCTCGAACCTTTGCCCATGTTGACCCTGTCAAAGAGCCGATTCCGGTTATTCCTACTTGTCATTATATGATGGGAGGAGTCCCTACCCAGGTGTCAGGACAAGCCATCAAATTAGACCAAGCCGGTAAAGATATCGAAGTTCAAGGCTTATTTGCTTGTGGTGAAATTGCTTCCGTATCAGTACATGGCGCGAATCGTCTGGGCGGTAACTCGTTATTGGATCTGGTGGTATTTGGTCGTGCAACGGGCTTGCACCTTGGTGAGACATTAGCTGCGCAAACGGAAGCTCGCCCAGCGACAGAATCAGATATTGAAGCCTCATTGGCACGAACGATGCGGTGGGAAAATAGCACGGGTGGTGAAGACCCGGTGCAAATTCGTAAAGATTTACAACGTTGTATGCAAAATAACTTCTCGGTATTCCGTGAAGGCGAGGCGATGGCTAGCGGGTTAGATGAGTTGAAAGTTATTCGTGAACGTCTGAATAACGGACATTTAGCTGATAAATCCAAAGAGTTTAATACTCAGCGTATTGAGTGCTTAGAGTTAGATAATTTAATGGAAACGGCATTTTCTACCGCAGTGGCGGCGAATTATCGCACAGAAAGCCGTGGCGCTCATGCACGTTTCGATTATCCTGATCGTGACGATGCGCATTGGTTATGCCATTCCATTTATAATCCAGAGACCGAACAGATGAACAAGCGTGATGTCAATATGACGCCTATTTATCGTGATGCTTTTCCACCTAAAGCTCGTACATACTAAGGGAGGACTCGACTATGAAACTTAACTTCTCTTTGTATCGTTACAATCCGGACGTCGATAATAAGCCATATATGAAAGATTATGTGCTTGAGGTTGATGAAGGCTCTGACATGATGGTGCTTGATGCGCTTATCTTGCTAAAAGAGCAAGACCCCTCAATTGCTTTTCGTCGCTCTTGCCGTGAAGGGGTTTGCGGCTCTGACGGTTTAAACATGAATGGTAAAAATGGTTTAGCGTGTATCACGCCGCTGTCAGCATTGAAAGGCAAACAAATCGTTATCCGACCATTACCAGGTCTACCTGTTGTGCGCGATTTGATTGTTGACATGACCCAGTTTTATGAAAACTACGCTAAGGTCAAACCATTTTTGATCTCTGATGGTGACATTCCCCCGTCTCGTGAGCATCTGCAGTTACCTGAAGATCGTGCACATTTAGATGGCTTGTACGAGTGTATTATGTGTGCATGTTGTACTACATCATGTCCATCTTTTTGGTGGAATCCTGATAAATTTATCGGTCCAGCGGGCTTACTAGCCGCTTACCGTTGGCTGATTGATAGCCGTGATACAGCAACAGATGATCGCTTGTCAAATCTTGATGATGCATTTAGCGTTTTTCGTTGCCATGGCATCATGAATTGTGTCAGTGTTTGTCCTAAGGGATTAAACCCGACTAAAGCAATTGGCCACATTAAGTCGATGCTGGTTAATCGCTCGGTTTAGATAAAATATTGCAGGCCTTAGGGCCTGCCTTTATAGCTCGGCATAGACCGCAGCAAATGTGAAAACTACTGGTTAAGGGAAAATAATGCACAACGGCGTGATGAAGGCATGGCTCGAGTCTTCACACTTGGCTGGCGCCAATGCAACTTATGTAGAAGATCTCTACGAACTGTATCTAA
>SLFB01000318.1 GCA_007124475.1 Vibrio sp.
CCTCAAGCGCGTCAGAGCTATGAAGCGAAGAAAAAAACCATTTTAGCCAAAGGCATTTATCATTTGGATGACTACGGACAGCAAAAGTCGCCACATGTGAAATCGGTATTAAATGATTTATCCCCTCATTCTAAGTAACCTCAAGATCTGATCTCTTTGTTACTTGAAACAGTAGGCGGCTAGGCTCGTTCACCCCAATCATAGCGTCTGGCTATGATGATGGGGAAGCGGCTTATCGGCTATCTGGTAGCTTAATTTTTAATCGTTTGCGTATATGGATTTTGATTTTTATTATCCAGCTAACAAAAAAACCATAACGCTGTGATTAAATCTAGGTTTTTAGCTATTAATTCATATAATTAACAGACCCTAGTACTCTGCTATTTGATCTTATCGGGAATCCCCTTACTCGTTGAAGTTATAACGGCGCTGGCGATGTTCGTTATTTTCAATCACTAGCCGTGAAGCGTTAACAGCAAGTCGTTTGTGTATATGGCATAAAATAGGAAGAATAATGTTATTTATTAAGGATTTTTACCATGCACTCCTGCATGCTCTTAAAAATTTATTGCCGATTGTTGCTGTCGTGCTGTTTTTTCAATTAGTCATTTTACGTCAGTTACCTGATGATGTGTGGATGATGACCTTTGGCTTACTGATTGTTGCCGTTGGGGTTGCTCTGTTTTTACAAGGGTTAGAATTAAGTATTTTCCCAGTTGGCAAAAGCTTAGCCAACCAATTTGCACGGCGTGGCTCGATCCCTATTCTGCTCAGTTTTGGCTTTGCGATGGGTTTTTCTGCAGTTATTGCGGAGCCAGCATTAATTGCAGTGGCAGATCAAGCACAAGCGATTAGTGAGGGGCGGATTGATGCCCTGACATTACGTTTATTAGTTGCAACGTCAGTCGGTTTCGTCATTGCGCTCGGGGTGTTTCGCACCATTATGGGCTACCCGTTACACTGGTTTATGATCATCGGTTATTTACTGGTGGTGAGTGTGACCTATTTTGCACCAGAAGAAATTGTTGGTTTAGCTTATGACTCTGGTGGGGTAACAACGAATATCGTCACAGTACCTTTAATTGCGGCGATGGGGATAGGCCTTGCCACCTCTATTCGTGGTCGCAACCCATTAATCGACGGTTTTGGTTTAGTCGCATTGGCCGTTATGGTACCAATGATCAGTGTGCAGCTGTACGGTATTTATGTGTACGCCAATCCGCAAATTTATGATGGTATTGTGGTTGCTGGCAGTGAAGGGGCGAGTCAATTGCCATTCTGGATCACACCTTTACTTGAGCTGGCCAGCATGGTGAGAGATGTGCTGCCGATTATCATCACGATTTTATTCTTCCAATACCTTATTTTAAAACGGCGTTTGAGTAATCCAAAGCAAATTATATTTGGATTTACTTTAGTCATCGTTGGGCTTTACGCTTTTGTGGTTGGCTTAAAGCTGGGTTTATTCCCCATTGGCAGCGCAATGGCTGAGCAATTAATAGGGCGAGATCAGCTTTTTTATATTTATTTATTCGCCTTTATGATTGGTTTTGCAACCACAATGGCAGAGCCAGCTTTGCTCGCGGTTGGGCAGCAAGCCGAAGAAGCGGCTGCAGGTAAAGTGAAAGGCAATACCATTCGTATTTTAGTGGCATTTGGGGTTGCAGCAGGAATAGCAATCGGTGTGCATCGAATTATTATCGGTGGCTCTATGCATCACTTTATTATGGCTGGCTATACGCTAGTGATTTTTTTGACCATATTTGCACCTAAATATATTATCGCCCTCGCTTATGACTTAGGTGGTGTGACCACATCTGAGGTTACGGTACCACTCATTACCGCGCTTGGTATTGGCTTAGCGACGCATATCGAAGGCCGCAATGTCCTTATTGATGGCTTTGGATTGATTGCCTTTGCCTCAATATTTCCTATCGTTACTGTGATGATGTACGCCATTTTCACACAATGGTACTTTCAATTTTCAAAGGTGAAATCATGAAGTTTTCTGTCTTAGTTGCTATCGTGCCGGAAGAGTTAGAGCAAGATGCTATCGACACGGCACGCGAACAAGGAGCTGGTGGCATTACTGTACTGGCTGGTCGAGGTATTAGTAATGAAACTCGTAAAACCTTTTTTGGTTTGACCTATGATGGTAGCCAATCGGTTTTGATGATGGTGTTAGAGAAGTCATTATCGCTACAGGTTCTTAAATCGTTACAGCTTTTATTGCGCCCTAGTGAAGACGATTCAAGAGGGATTGCATTTACCATAGGCTTAGAGCACTTGGCAGGCATTGATTTAAACCAATTAGATAAATTTGAACAGCAGCTGTTTCAACAGCAGCTTAAAGATACCTTATAAGGAATTTAAGTTATGTTAGTGAAAGATGTAATGGTTCGTGACGTTGTCACAATCTCGCCATTTGCAAAATTACGTGAAGCTATGGTGTTAATGAAAAAGCACCAGTTAAAATCTTTGGTGGTTGAACAGCAAAATGCTAGTGATGCTTTTGGCTTAATCACCTATACCGATATTGTTAAAACCGTGATTGCAGAAGATGGCGATATTGATTTACTTAACGTCTATGACGTGTGCGCTAAGCCAGCAATATCTGTGGGTGAAAATTTAGCCCTTAAACACGTTGCGACCTTAATGACTCAACAACACATTAAGCGTTTATTGGTTTTAAACGATAATAAATTATTGGGTTTTGTCTCAATGGACGACATTATGGATGCTTTATTAGCTCGTATTGAATAAGGGCGCTCAGTCGTTTTTAGCATAAAGATGCAAGTGGTTAACTTGCATCTGTGCTGTAATTGTTTACGAATTGTTGAAGCTAGGACCGGTGTCGATTGGCTGCGACTCTCATTCGGTTGAGGCTGTTAAACTAGCCACCTTGCAGCACCGCATAAAGCTGGACATATTTTCGGACTAGTTGTTGATTTTTAGAATGTTTGAGAGGATGCCCGTACTTGATGTAACAAGGTGTCATAGTGAACAAACTTTCTAATGTTTGCAGTAGTTGCGACTCACTTTCGTATAAGGTGATCCCTTGTGCGTGATATTCCTCTAAATGATCGGGTAATTGACCTGTCCACCAATGTAATAGCTCACGGCTTTTATGGCTGCGACTAATCCAGTGATCCGTTAACAGTAACAGCAAATCATTCGGTTGAATGGCATAGCCATACTCTTGCTTCCAAGCATAAACATCACGTAATAGCCTCTTTTTACAGCTTTTCCCCGCGCTAGGCATAGGCTGAGTTAGGATCCATACCGTGCCCTGAGCGCAAGAAACTCTATAGTGGTGGGGCAAGTCTCCATGGCGAGCTAAAGTTAAAGGCTGAGATTCACAGCTATGCCCAAATTCTGTCAGAGTTCGTGCTAAGCGATGTGCAAAGGTTAAACTCAGATGGTGCGGGCTCATTCCTTGATTATGAATTGTTGGATAATGCTTTTCACATAGCTTTAAGCAATCCGCTTGGAATTCGTTCACACTTTGCGTCAATATATCCAATAACAATGCAACATACCCCTTTAGGAATAAACGTTAGGTTAGCCAAAACGGCTGAAGTCTTGATGATGCCGACAGTCACTGCCGCCATCGACCAGTGAGCCGCTGTATCAATATCATGATGAAGGGTTAATGATTTGGCAATCTTAAGCCGCGTAGAGTGTGCTATGACAAACAATTTTTATCCCCTTGCTACTTGAAGCAGCAGGGGGAGCCGACGTTGGTTCATTCCAATCAGAGAGTTTGTCTGTACTCATGGAGATGAAGTTACTGGCCGCCTACCTGCAAAGCCAAGTCGCTTGGGTATAACCTGACTGATTTCTCTTGGTTTGGTTTGAGGAAAGCGCCGCAATATTGTCGTTCGACTCGCTGCGTTAACTTAATCGTTAGTTCATAGGGAATAGTACCAATGTGTTTTGCTACCGTTTCCACTGGTAGGTTGTTGCCCCACATTTCTACCTTATCTCCCACTTTATCCGTTGCATCAGCACCAAGATCAACCGTGATCATGTCCATGGATACGCGACCGACGATCGGTACTTGTCGACCATTAATAAATACGGGAGTGCCTACTGGAGCTGAGCGAGGGTAACCATCACCATAGCCCATGGCGATAACGCCAATTTTAGTATCATGCTTGGCGTGCCATATCTCACCATAGCCAACAGGTTGATTGGCCTGATGGGAACGTACGGCAATCAATTTCGTGGTTAGCGTCATGACCGGTAATAGTTGGTGATCTATTCCAGTGTGATAAATGCTGGGAGAAATCCCGTATAAAGCAATGCCCGCTCGGGCAACCTCAAAGTGAGATTCTGGCCAAAATAATAGGCCCGCGGAGTTAGCTAAACTTTTCGCGCCAGAGTATGGCAAGGTGGCTTGCGAGAAGCATTCAATTTGCTTCATGGTGGCTGGGTGAGCAAGATCGTCTGCACAGCTAAAATGACTTATAAAACCGAGTGGCTGGTTAAGTTTTCCTGTTTGTTCAATACGTTGTACATAGTCAGTTACTTGATCTGGGGTTACTCCAAGGCGATGCATTCCGGTATCGATTTTGAGCCAAACATGGAGTGGGTGAGTGAGTGTGGTTTGCTCTAAATCTTGTAATTGCTCTTCACAGTGAATGACAGTGGCAAGCTGGAGTTCAGCGGCACGCTGTAGATCTTGCCGGCAAAAGCAGCCCTCTAATAGCAGAATGGGTTGTTTAATACCATGTTCAATCAATTCTTCGGCTTCTTCTACCCGCGCGACAGCAAACCAATCCGCCATAGGTAGTGCTTTGGCTAATGAAACCGCGCCATGTCCGTAAGCATCACCTTTGAGTACCGCAATTATTTTTTGCTGCGCCGATAAAGATTTTAATCGTAGGTAGTTATGACGAAGTGCATCTAAATCTATCAAAGCTTGAGCGGTTTTCATACGACATCCTCTGTGTACCGATTGCGGGTGATCTAGTCATGATTGTTAATTGGATGTGATTATAAGGTAAAACAATTAGACTGGTTAGCGTTTTTTGGGGGTATCGACTGCTTATTATGGCTAAAACTGAGGCTATTGTTTGTGGTTTTAATTAATTGCAAGTTTTTATCTTACTTTTACTTATTTATTTAGTATTAATGACTTAAATTTATTGGAAAAAAGTGAATTCACTTTTGTTCGCTAACCCGTTTTATAGCAGCAAACAAGCAACCAATAACTTGGTGTTACCGTTAGGCACCAGTGCGTTGCTCTCCATGAGTATAGACAGACGATATTGATGGATTTCACACAGTTGGTATCAGTTAATGACGGTAACAATAATTAATAGTAATCATGTCAATAATGGTTGTTCGACTAATAGTTGCAGTTTATGATTCATAAAAGAAAGTGAGCAA
>SLFB01000245.1 GCA_007124475.1 Vibrio sp.
AAACAACTTGGAGTTGCAGGTAGGCGGCAAGTGAGTAAGTCCCCATGAGCATAGATAGACTATGTGATTGGGGCGAACGAACGTAGCCAACACCCCTGCAGCTTCAAGTCGGAAGGGTATATAATACGGGTTATTTTTCTGCTCCATGTTACCAGCGCTCACCTACCATGTTCGGTCTTAGCGCGACAGATTAAGGTTTTTGCATGTATAAACGATTTGAAAGCTTTACCAATGCTTTTCCCAAACAAGAACCACAACGTCCACCAGATACACTATGGGCTTTTTGCTACCACTATACGAAAGGTTTTGAAAAACCCTTAATTATAATGGCATTACTCAGCACAGTGATCGCCATTATCGAAGTGTCTTTATTCGGCATGATGGGACACTTAGTGGACTGGCTATCAGCGAGTCAACCCGAAACCTTTTTGAGCGATAATCGTCAGTCTTTAATTGCCCTTGGTTTACTGTTAGTGATCGGTATGCCAATGTTAATCTCGGTTTATTCACTCTTGATCCACCAAACCATGCTTGGCAATTATCCGATGTCGATCCGCTGGCTGGCGCATCGTTATTTGCTCAAACAAAGCCTCTCTTTCTATCAAGATGAGTTTTCGGGAAGAATTGCCACTAAGGTCATGCAAAGTGCGCTAGCCGTTCGTGAAACGGTAATGAAGACATTGGATGTGTTTGTCTATGTCATCATCTACTTTACCGCCATGCTGGTTATTTTGGCTCAAGCAGATTGGCGCTTAATGCTGCCAATGCTACTTTGGCTAGCGGCTTATATTGCGATTCAAGTCCATTTTGTCCCTAAATTGAAGCAAGTTTCTACTGAACAAGCGGATGCTCGTTCCTTAATGACGGGACGTATCGTCGATAGTTATACCAATATTGCTACGGTTAAATTATTTTCCCATAGTCAACGAGAAACCGCATACGCCGAACAGGGCATGAAAGGCTTTCTTGATACCGTTCATCGACAAATGCGCCTGGTTACTGGCTTTAATATTTGTGTTGAAATTGCCAATTATTTGTTGGTATTTACTATCGCAGCCATGTCGATCTATTTATGGATGGGAAGTGCGATTTCTGTCGGTGCTATTGCTATCGCTATCAGTTTAGCGTTACGTATCAACGGCATGTCAAAATGGATAATGTGGGAAGTGGGTGCACTGTTTGAAAATATGGGTACCGTCGTCGATGGCATGAAGATGCTGTCTCAACCCATCGCCATTGAAGACCGCCCTAATGCACAACGCTTACAAGTCACTCAAGGCAAGATAGAGTTCGACAATGTTAGCTTCCATTATGGCGAAAACAAAGGTGTGATTAATCAGCTTGATTTAACCATTCAGCCGGGAGAAAAAGTCGGTTTAGTCGGCCGTTCTGGCGCGGGTAAATCGACGTTAGTCAATCTGTTACTTCGCTTTCATGACGTTGAGGGAGGAGCTATTAGAATCGATGGTCAAAATATTGCTGATGTCACTCAAGATTCATTACGTGCAGCCATCGGTATGGTGACTCAAGATACTTCATTATTGCATCGTTCCATTCGAGAAAATATTCTCTATAGCAACCCAAACGCATCCGAAGAAGCAATGCTAAAAGCAACGCGTCAAGCTCACTCCCATGAGTTTATTGAAACGCTAACCGACCCATTTGGCAACGTGGGTTACGATGCTCAGGTTGGCGAGCGCGGTGTAAAACTTTCTGGTGGTCAACGCCAGCGGATTGCCATATCACGTGTATTACTTAAAGATGCTCCCCTGCTGGTATTAGACGAAGCCACTTCAGCACTCGATTCCGAAGTCGAAGCCGCCATTCAAGAAAGTCTCAATGAGCTAATGAAAAATAAAACCGTGATTGCCATTGCTCACCGTTTATCAACCATAGCCGCAATGGACCGTTTAATTGTGTTAGATAAAGGCAAAATCGTCGAACAAGGTACTCATCAAGAGTTAATTCAACACAATGGCCTATACGCGCAACTTTGGGCACATCAGAGCGGCGGGTTTATTGGTGGTGAAGAAGATACAGCATGATGGAGTACTTTGCCCTAATTTCATTGACTCAAGTTCGTTAGATTGGCGTTTGCCACTCAAATAATCACAACAGTCATTGAGTCACATCACGTCAGCTAAGCCTCACCAAGTGAGGCTTAGCACAAAAGGAGACTAGTCACCGAGCTTTCACTTATCTGCACTTTCTCTTACTATTTCCGTTTTTAGAATCTATCTTTTGGTATCAAACAATGACGATCAACAAAAGTATTATCACCAACCTATTCGCGTTACTACTTTTAATGGGTGGCTACTATTTTTCATATCCGGTTATGTTCAGTGCTGGCCTATTTGCCTTTTCTGGCGCGATAACCAACTGGTTAGCCATTCATATGCTATTTGAAAAGGTCCCCTTACTGTATGGTTCTGGCGTTATTCCAGCGCGTTTTGATGATTTCAAACAAGCGATTAAGCGCTTGATGATGGAACAGTTTTTCACCAATACTAATATCGACCGCTTTCTTAACCAAGAGATGAACAGTACGCAAAAAATTGACCTTGAGCCCGTCATAGCACAGGTTGATTTCAACCCAGCATTTGATTCCTTAGTGCGGGTGATTGAGCAATCTTCTTTTGGCGGCATGCTGGCGATGTTTGGTGGCTCAGAAGCATTGCAACCACTAAGAGAACCGTTTATCGATAAGATGAAACATGCCATGGTGGATATCAGCCATAGTGATTCAGTGAAAAATGCCGTCAAAACTCAGCTCGAATCACCCGCCATACTGGATGAAATTAAAACCAATATTGAACAAATTATTGATCAACGTCTGCAAGAACTGACTCCACAAATGGTCAAAGAAATGGTGCAAACCATGATTAAGCAACATTTAGGCTGGCTCGTCGTGTGGGGAGGTGTGTTTGGAGGTGTAATTGGCGTTATCGCTGCTGTACTCTAACCACTAATAATATTTATATTGACAAAAAATGGGCATTTCGCCCATTTTTTATTGTTTTTGTGGATGTAAAAAAGAGGGTAAATATCGCCATGCCCAAGGGTAAGATTTAGGGATTACTCCGTAGAGAAGACCAACAATCAACACCGCGCTGAATAAATCTTCTGGTCGATGCATTCCCACCCAAAGTCGTGAAAAGCCAATTGAACAACTCCAAAGTAATAATAAAGACGCGCTGAACCAGTGCTGATGAGCTAACAATAAGCTGCCAAAAAATAATAAACACAATGCAGCGAAAACCGTATGCCCAGAGGGAAAAGCATAATCACGCTCTGCATTCCAAACGGCTAAACGGTCTTGGGAGACTTGACCTTGCATCTGCTCCATCGCCGTGATTTGTTGCTGTGAATCCAGTAGATAAAAATGCTGTGGCTCAGGAAGCACTAAAACTTGCGCCATCGCCTCAGTATATGGTCGTGGGCTTTGCGTTAATTGTTTTATTGTCGTTTTAAAAAAGAAAGCCAGTACTAATAATAGGCCTAATTGTATCCCTTTATCTAACCATTGACGTCGACAAGCTGGAATTCGATACCAAGTCCAACCAACCAATAACGCTAAAGTGAATAGAAAGCCTTCTTTCCCTGCTGAATGGGTCAAAAACACCAGCCACGAGGTAATATGACCATCATTTAAAGCGAATAAATCGACTTGCAGCCCAGCAAAACTGATAGGGATAAGTAACAACAACAAGGCGAAAAAAAGCGCCCAGCCAGATTGAGATAAACTCATTGGTTGCTTCAACACGTGTACACCTCCATTTTTGGCTAGGGAGTGTAAATCAGTTTGAATTATTTATGGGTAAGATTAATTCATATCTTTGTAAAATTTTGATAATCACTGATATTACACCGGTCCATTTAGACACTGAGAATGCAACGAATATAATCTAAAATGCTGCCACTCAACACTGCAACTTAAGCCATATAAGAATCTAGATGTTTAGATGGCCAAATTTGACAAAGAGACTAAGAACGATTAGGCTGCCCAACCTGTTATTGTTTAGCGAAGTCGTCAATTCATGTCATCTCACTCATCTGACCCTATTACCCCCTCAGCCATCGCTTTGATCCCTTTACTGGTATTTTTAGGCTTATTCATCGGTGTGGGTACTTACTTTACTATCCAAGATGTTGAATTTGCTTTCTATCAATTACCTGCTCCGATCGCGATTCTACCGGCGATCGTGATTGCGCTGGTATTGAGTAAAGACACCCTCAACCGGTCAATTGAACAATTTTTACGTGGTGTTGGTCATCAAGATATCATTGCTATGTGCATGATTTACTTACTAGCAGGAGCCTTTGCTGCCGTAGCAAAAGCATCTGGTGGGGTTGATGCTACGGTGAATTTAGGATTATCAGCCATTCCGAACGAATTAATTTTACCTGGTCTCTTTTTGATATCTGCTTTTATTGCCACCGCAATGGGAACGTCAATGGGTACCATTGCCGCAGTTGCTCCTGTGGCCTTAGGGATCGCTCAATCTTCAGGGATGAGCTTGCCATTAACCGCAGGTGTGGTACTTAGTGGCGCGATGTTTGGCGATAATTTATCCATCATCTCAGATACCACCATAGCGGCAACACGTTCCCAAGGTTGTGAGATGCGTGATAAATTTCGTGAAAATATTCGTATTGCTTTACCCGCTGCATTTTTTGCCTTGGTTTTGTTTGCCTTTAGTAGCAAGGGCACAGTGACACCGACTACTGAACCTATCGAATGGCTCAAGGTGTTACCTTACCTCGCTATTTTAGTAATGGCTATCTCTGGCATGAATGTGTTTGTCGTCTTAACCGTCGGCATTAGCTTGGCTGGTCTTGTCGGCTTTTGGCAACTCGACAACTATACCCTGACGCATTTAGGACAAGATATCTACACAGGTTTTGGTAATATGCAGGAGATATTCTTACTGTCGATGCTGATCGGTGGTTTAAGTGAACTCATGCGTCGTCAAGGTGGATTGGCTTTTTTGACCCAATTGATCAGTGGTTGGATTAAGCGTTTCGCCAGTAAACAAACCTCAACTTCGCAAGCAAGAGCCAGTGAATTCGGGATTGCTGGTTTAGTGGCTATGGTGAACACTTGTACTGCCAACAATACCGTAGCCATTATCGTCTCAGGAGGTATTGCTCGCCAGCTTGCCGAAGACAATGCGGTTAGCCCTCGCCGCTCAGCAAGTTTATTGGATATTTTTTTTTTTTTTATACAAGGTATTTTACCCTATGGCGCTCAGGTATTACTGCTTGGCTCTATCTTTCAACTATCGCCTTTCGCGATTATTAGCCATTCTTATTATTGCTTCTTTTTAGCTTTTGCGGCTGTAGCAGCTATTTTATTTACTC
>SLFB01000195.1 GCA_007124475.1 Vibrio sp.
CACCAGTTGATTATATCCACAACAAAACACTTTTTGTTCGATGAATTACAGCATTTAATGTAAAGTCACAATCAAAAATAGGATGCTTACCTTCCTTGGTAATAACATCGAAATCGAGGTTCTTAACATGACACAACCCCCAATTCGGCTACCCAGTTTGTTACAAGTTCTTGTAGCTCTGGGGCTGTTTTTATTTTTAGCATTTTCTTTTACCGCCCAGCTTGATTTACCCATTCAGTTGGCGCTGTATATCGGTTGGTTTATTATCATGGGACTAGGCGTTCGTCTCGGTCATCAGTATAAAGACCTCGAAAAAGCGGCTTTAAATGGCATTTCTAATGGCTTAGGTGCGGTGTTGATTTTGCTTGCCGTTGGTGCACTGGTTGGCACTTGGATTGCTGGCGGCATCGTACCAACAATTATCTATTACGGTTTGCAAGCGATTCACCCTTCCATCTTCCTACTGGCCACCATGATCATCTGCTCACTCACCGCGCTAGCCACTGGCACATCTTGGGGCGCTGCAGGTACAGCAGGTATCGCCATGATGGGGATTGGTCAAGGGCTAGGGATACCAGCCCCTGTCACTGCCGGTGCGGTATTATCGGGTTGCTATTTTGGCGACAAAATGTCACCACTATCTGATTCAGTGATCTTAGCTTCCTCAATGTCGGGGGTCGAAGTTATGGAGCATATTAAAGGAATGCTACCTATCGCTTTGATCAGCTATGTCATTACCGGTGTCTTGTTTACTCTATTTGGCTTTCATTATGCCGGTAACGTGGATATGTCACAGGTACAATCTGTGATCTCCGCCATGGAAAACCAATTTTATATTACTCCGTATTCTTTTATCCCGGTGCTTATCGTACTCGGTTTATTAGCACTACGTATGCCATCTTTCCCTGTTATCAGCTTCGGTTCTTTATTGGGGATCATTTGGGCGGTAATGATTCAAGATATGGATTTTTTACTCGCTTTTAATACCGCTTGGGCTCCATTTACCATCAGCTCTGGAGTAGAATTTATTGACTCTATCCTCAATCGCGGTGGCATGTCTTCCATGCTGGGTTCAGTGGCGGTGATCATATTTGGTTTAGGTTTTGGTGGTTTATTAGACAAGGTCGGTGTACTAGAAACCATAGCGAAGTTGTTTGAGCGGCGAGTAAACAACAGTGGCTCACTGGCAACCAGCACCATAGGCACCGCTTTTATGGGTAATATCTTTGGCTCAGCTATGTATGTGTCCCTTATTCTCACCCCCAAAATTTGCGCTAAAAATTACGACCGCTTGGGCTACCAACGTAAAAATCTATCTCGCAATGCAGAATTTGGTGGCACTCTCACCTCTGGTATGGTGCCTTGGAGCGATAATGGAATTTATATGGCCAGCATCTTAGGCGTTGCCACCTTATCTTATGCACCATTTATGTGGCTAAGCTTTATATGCATTTTTGTGACTATCTTTACTTCTTATATGGGCTGGTTTGTCGATAAATGTCAACCAACTGCAACAGCGAATGAGAAATTAACGGATGAAGACGTTGTGGTTCAACGTCAATTGGTTTAACACGACTGTCTCGACTAACTAAAAAGCAAAGGAGCCCATGATAGACTCCTTTGCTTTAGTGGTATGACTAGTTAATCAATGCATCTGAAATGATTAACTTTTTCTAGTTAACTGATCACGTAAATTAGGTGGCGTACCTTTAATGGTTAACGTGTCTGTTTCTGGATCATAAAAAACCCGCTCACCCATTAATAAGCTATCAAAGCTAATATTAAGCCCGCCACCAGCGCCGACATACTTTGTCAGTTTACGTACCGTTGAGCGATCACCGGGAAAACTTTCTTCTAACTGGTAGCCATGCTCACGAGTAAAATCAAAGAAACTAGTACCATCCTGGGAAGTAGGTAACTCACCAGATAGCTCTTTAACCTGCACTTCATCGCCAGATTTAATCTGATCGTTACAATAATCGTAAACCTGTTTTTTGTAGTTTAGCGCCTCTTCTTTTTCGAGCTTGCCATCAGTGCAAAAATCTTCAACCGCCTGCATCAATACTTGATTTTGCTGCTTTGGATCTAACCCTATTTCCGCCTGTAAAAAATCGAGAAAAAAGTCTGCTATCTTGCGTCCCACACGTCCTTTAATGTAAGACAAGTAACGATTAGATGATGCGTCCGTTTCATAGCTCGACAGGTCAATTCGAACCGCAATATCCATTTTATTAATATCCAGATGATCAGTGGCGCTGATATCAAGACCTTCTGTGACTTTTAAACTTTGATTGAGCGGTAATAGCCCAATAAATAAAAAATGTGTGGCTAAGGATTGATATTCCGCTAGCACTAGAATGCCTTCATCAGCAAAAGGATATTTAATCAGCTCATCTTTTAAACGTTGAACGCATTGCTGAGAGAAGCTATAAAAATCTTGCTCCCCTTTGCGCAGCGCTTGTAACCACTGCTGAACATCACTGTCTGATTTAAAACAACCAAAACCTTTACCCGCTTTTGCATTAAATACGCGGTGCAATTCAGAAACTAGGTTCTCAGTTGAGCTATCATTATCAAGGGCTTGAGCACGGTAATTAACCGTTAACTCATCGAGATCGTTTTTGCACAATTGGTGCAAAATGACATTAGAAAGGTGCAAACTCATAGTGAAATATTCATCGTACTGGTTTCAGTTGTCGGGTATTGTAGGTTATCATAAGCCGCTTTTACTATCATCTACAGAGTCTTTATGCCAATTACATCTAAATACAGTAACGAACAAGTTGAAACCATCCTAACCGAAATCGCTGCCGTGCTTGATAATCATAATGCGTCTTCGGAACTAACACTGATGATCGCAGGTAATATTGCCACCAATGTACTCAATCAAAATGTACCTACGGCACAGCGCAAATTACTTGCTGAAAAATTTGCACAAGCGTTACTCTCTTCTCTGAACAACTAATTTAATTAACCGAGCGGAAATCGAAATCCTCATGGTAGATAGCGAAATGACATATGGCGAACGAGTCTCACGCTTAGTGGGATGGGGGCATTGGTTTGCTTTCTTTAACATCATAGCTGCAATGCTAATTGGTACTCGTTACATAACCAATGCACCTTGGCCAGAAAGTTTCTTAGGTCAACTCTATCTGACGGTTTCTTGGGTTGGCCATTTTAGCTTTTTGGTTTTTGTCCTCTATCTACTCGTGTTATTTCCGCTCACTTTTATCGTTCCATCCAGACGCTTATTCCGCTTTTTCTCTGTCTGTTTTGCCACACTGGGCTTAACCGTTTTATTGATCGATACCCAGACTTATCAAACGCTGAATCTACATCTTACTCCTGTGGTTTGGGAGCTTATGTTCAGCGATGACAGTACTATCAGTACTGACCTTCAGCATTTATTTGTATTACTGCCGCTCATTTTCTTGGCTCAGCTTGCTTTATCTGAATGGGTATGGCGTAAACAACGTCGCTTATCTCATAAACGTATTGGTCGCCCGATTGCCGCCGTATTTTTCGTTAGCTTTATCGCTAGCCATTTGATTTATGTTTGGTCTGACGCTTATTTTTACTCTCCTGTCACCAGCCAACGGGCAAATTTCCCTCCCTCTTATCCGATGACAGCGAAATCGTTTATGGAAAAACATGGCTTATTGGACCGAGAAGCCTATTTACAACGTTTACAAGAAAACCAATACAACATTGAATTGGTGCGTTATCCGTTGGAAAAACTTGAATTTGGCCGCAGGGCTAATCCACTAAATATATTAGTGGTAAGTGTGGATAACTTAAGAGCAGATGCGCTGCAAGAAACCTTAATGCCTCACACCTATCAATTTGCGCAACATGGATTAAGGTTTACTAACCATTACAGTTCTAGTAACGATATATATGGTCTATTTGGTCTGTTTTATGGGTTACCAAGTAGCTATGCTAGCAGTATTAAAGTACAAGGGGCATCCCCTATACTGATTGATATTGTTCGTGATCATAAATATCAATTTGGTTTATTTAGCAGCGATAATTTTGCTGATCCTATTTTTGCGCAAACTATTTTTAGGGCATTGCCATTAACTGAGCAGTCTTTCGCTCCCGAAGTCAGCCGCGATCAGCAAACGATACAACTTTGGACTCAATGGGCAGAAAAAACAGCCACACCTTGGTTTAGCTTTATCGAGCTCACTACTGTTGAACATTTCAATCAACTGATTGAACAACAAGCGAATTTAAGTACAACAGACAGACTACGCAACAGTTATTATCAATCCGCAACTGAAGTAGATAACCAATTAGCGACACTCTATCAATCCGTTAGCAAATTGGGCTTATTAGAAAATACCGTGATCGTAATTACCTCCAATCATGGCAGTGAATTTAATGAAACCAATACCAATAGCTGGGGGGCCAATAGCAATTTCAGCCGTTATCAGCTGCAAGTGCCACTGATCATTTACTGGCCAGGTAAAGTGGCGACTGAGTTTGAGCATCGTACAAGCCATCTTGATTTTTCGGTGACGTTACTCCAAGACCTCTTTGGTGTGTCTTCCAATCCTAATGATTACAGTAGTGGTAGAAATTTATTCAATGAGTCGAATCGCCGTTGGATTTTAGCGGGTGATACCCGTGAATTAGCGTTAATCGCCGAGCAGCAAACGACGATTATTGATAAATATGGTAATTTTAAACTCTACAATCAAGACTACCAACGAGTGAACGAAAACCCTTCGTTGCCCATTTTGATGCAAGGTTTAACCGAATTGCAGCGTTTTTATTCAAAAGATAATTAAATCATGGCGTTAAACATTTTTAAGCTTGACGCTATACACAAAAATAAGTACATTACCGCCATCGGACTGTAGCGCAGCTTGGTAGCGCACCGTCATGGGGTGTCGGGGGTCGGAGGTTCAAATCCTCTCAGTCCGACCATACACCTAGAAAAGAGAGCTTCGGCTCTCTTTTTTTATGCCTGTATATCCAAACAACTTGGAGTTGCAGGTAGGCGGCAAATGACTTCATGCCCATCAGCCTAGGCACACTATATGGTTGGGTAGCACGAACGTAGCTAGCTACCCTCCCCTGCGACTTCCAGTAGTAATGGGATAAATACCACTTAGCCACTTCATACAAAACCGTACAATTCTATACGTATCAAGACGATATTTCCGAACACAATCCAGTAAAGTGCGCTCCTTAATAACAAAGTCATCATAAATATATATCCCCAAACAACTTGGAGTTGCAGGTAGGCGGCAAGTGAGTGACAAATTTGTCTGGAACAAATTTGAACAGCCGTAGGCTGGCCTGTGGTGAGAGCCACGGATGGCTCTCATACTCCCCATGA
>SLFB01000331.1 GCA_007124475.1 Vibrio sp.
AGTTTCAATCACGATTATTAACTGGCACTGGCAAGTTTGCCAATCGTCAGACCATGGCAGCAGCGATAGCCGCCAGCCAATCGCAACTGGTGACGATGGCTTTAAAGCGAGTCGATTTACAGCATCGAGAAGACGACATTCTTGCACCTTTGATCGCGGCCGGTGTCCAGCTATTGCCCAATACGTCAGGAGCGAAAACCGCCCGTGAAGCGATTTATGCTGCCCATCTCGCTCGAGAGGCGCTGCAAACGAATTGGCTTAAACTGGAGATCCACCCAGACCCGAAATACTTAATGCCTGATCCGATCGAAACTTTACTGGCCGCTGAACAGTTAGTGAAAGAGGGATTTACCGTTTTACCTTATTGCCACGCCGATCCAGTGCTATGTAAACGCTTAGAAGAGGTGGGGTGCGCGGCGGTTATGCCATTGGGAGCACCGATTGGAAGTAACCAAGGGCTAAGAACACAAGACTTTTTACGGATCATCATTGAACAAGCCAAGGTGCCGGTAATTATTGATGCCGGCATTGGTGCGCCTTCTGATGCGATGTTAGCGATGGAAATGGGCGCTGATGCGGTATTAGTCAATACAGCGATTGCTACTGCCGCTGATCCCGTTTTAATGGGGCAGGCTTTTAAGCAAGCGGTCGAAACCGGACGCTTAGCTTATCAAGCTGGCTTAGCAGCTCGTGGTCAACAAGCGGTGGCATCAAGTCCGTTGACCGCTTTTTGGGATTGATACTATGAGTTTTCTAAATCGCTTTGCTGAGCTTAATTGGGATGATATTAAGCTGTCCATATACAGCAAGACAACTACCGATGTTGAGCGAGCGTTAGCCAAGCCGGTTAGGACATTAACGGATTTTCAGGCCTTGCTGTCACCTGCTGCTGAGCCATACCTTGAGCAGATGGCGCAGCTGTCCTATGCCGTGACTCGACAACGTTTCGGATACACCATGGGCTTGTACGTGCCGCTGTATTTATCGAACTTGTGCGCCAATAGTTGCAGCTATTGCGGCTTTTCGATGGAAAATCGCATTAAGCGGAAAACCCTCGATGCTGAGGAAATAAAGCGAGAAATTGCGGCGATTAAAAACATGCACTTCGATAGTGTGTTATTGGTGACGGGTGAGCATGAAACTAAAGTCGGCATGAATTATTTTCGGCAAATGTTACCGTTAATTAAGTCCGCTTTTCACCATGTTGCGATGGAAGTGCAGCCGTTAGCACAGGAAGAATATGCAGAATTAAAAAGCTTAGGTTTAGATGCGGTGATGGTTTATCAAGAGACGTATCATCCTTCGACATATGCTCAACACCATTTGCGCGGCAAAAAGACTGATTTTAATTATAGGTTAGCGACTCCCGATCGCCTTGCCAAAGCCGGGATTGATAAAATTGGTTTAGGCGCTCTAATTGGGTTGGACGATTGGCGCACGGAAAGTTTTTACGTTGCAGCCCATGTTGATTATTTAGAGAAAACCTATTGGCAAAGTCGCTACTCTATTTCATTTCCACGCTTACGTCCTTGTGCGGGAGGAGTCCCCCCAAAATCACTGATGACAGATAAACAGCTGGTGCAGCTCATTTGTGCTTTTCGTTTATTTAATTCACAGTTAGAGCTTTCTCTATCTACTCGAGAGTCGGCACAATTTCGTGATAACGCTATGCGCCTCGGTATTACCAGTATGTCTGCGGCATCGAAGACTCAACCGGGAGGATATGCGGATAATAAACCAGAACTGGAGCAATTTGCGATCAGTGATCAGCGAAGCGCAGCAGAAGTGGCGGCTATGATAGAAGCGCAAGGATTAGCTGCAGTATGGCAAGATTGGCACTCGGTGTATTCTGGAGGGTATGTTTCACGTGAAACATAAGCCAGCAAGAGTTTGTCATCACTTTGACGAAGACTGTGACACTTGAGTGGAATTGATGTGTCATTTTAACCCAAACACTTCTGAAGTTATGATTGTTGAGCGGTAGGGATAAAGCACCAAGACAAAGAATAATGGTCTTGGTGCTTTTTTATTAACTATCTTTCTTTGTTAACAATGGATAAATAGGCTATTCATTAACAGCGATGAATCACAAAGGGGTTAAGCGGCTTGATTATATTTACCCAATAACGCGTGATAAAAGTCATCGTCATTTAGCGTTCCAACAAGCTGTTGCTTATCGATTAGTAGGATAGGTAGACCGGTTTTGTAACGGATCTCTATCGCATCGCGCATACTGATTTCAGGACTGGCCATTACTAAAGTGGTCGAGTTTAGTTCCGTGGTTGGCATTCCCGATTGCCACGTCATTAGCTGAAATGATTGTGGCGCATGATTAACATCGGTTAATTGCCAATTTTGTTCCTTATGTTCTAACCATAAATCGCGTTGTGAACAAACTTGCCAGCGTTGTTGATCTTGACTGAAGGATGCTGTGTCTTTCATTAACGAACGACCTTTCAGTACATTCAATGGATTGGTATGAGCGACGAAATCTTTGACGTATTGGTTGGTTGGCGTTAATACAATCTCTTCAGGTGTGCCATGCTGGATCAGTTCTCCTGATTCCATAATCGCGATATGGGTGCCGATTTTTAACGCTTCATCGAGATCATGGCTGACAAAGACGATAGTTTTATTGAGTTTTTTCTGCAAGCTTAATAGTTCATCTTGTAGCTGACTACGAATTAAAGGGTCAAGAGCAGAAAAAGGTTCATCCATTAATAGTATGTCACTATCCATAGCAAAGGCCCTTGCTAACCCAACCCTTTGCTGCATTCCGCCTGAGAGTTCGTGTGGGTACTTGTCTTCCCACTCTTGTAGATCGACCATTTGTAGCTTTTCTCTAGCTTGTTCTCGACGCTGTTTTTTACCAACCCCCTGCATCTCTAAGCCAAAAGCAACGTTATCCAGCACGGTTAGCCATGGCATCAAAGCAAATTTTTGAAATACCATCGAGACTTTGTGCATTCTCAGTTGGCGGAGTGTGGTTTGATTACAATCGGCTAGATTAATGGACTCTTGGCCATCTTGAACTTGTAGCGAACCGCGAGACACAGGGTTTAACCCATTAATAGCCCGCAGTAAGCTCGATTTTCCGGAACCAGACAGCCCCATGAGTACGCAAATTTCGCCTTGTTCAACATTAAGGCTAACGTTATTAACGCCAACCACAGTGCCGGTTGCAGCATTAATTTCTTGGCGTGATTTGCCTTGATCGAGTAAATCTAATGCAGGTCGAGGGTTGTCGCCAAAAACGACATCAAGGTTACGTATCGTGATTGCATTCATTAGCTGTTCTCCTTGCGCTGTGGTGCCTTACATAAGCGGTCTAGAATGATGGCTACTAATACGATAGCGAGACCGGCTTCAAAGCCTTGGGAAATATTAACCGTATTGAGAGCGCGGATGACGGGTTTGCCTAGGCCGTCAGCACCGACTAAGGCCGCGATAACCACCATCGACAGTGACAACATTATACATTGAGTGATACCAGCCATAATGTTAGGCAGAGCAGCAGGCAGTTCGACTTTAAATAACAATTTCATTTTGCTAGCGCCAAAAGCTTTTCCCGCCTCAAGTAGTTCTTCGGGAACTCGGGTTACCCCTAAATAAGTCAGACGAATCGGGGCGGCAATGGCAAAAATAATGGTTGAGATCAGCCCTGGCACAATACCAAGGCCGAATAAAACTAGGGTAGGGATCAGGTAGACAAACGTTGGTACCGTTTGCATTAAATCGAGAATCGGTCTCAATATGGTGTATAGCCAGGCACGATGGGCGGCCATAATACCAATTGGAACGCCAATTAATACGGAAATCGTTGTTGCGGCAAACACCAAAACAAAGGTTTCCAGCATTTCTTGCCAGTAGCCAAGGTTAAGAATGAGTAGCAATGAAGCTATGATAAAAATGACCAGAGAGAAACTGCGATGTAGCCACCAAGCCAAAGCGGCAGTCATTAAAATGGGAGCGGCGGGTGGCATAGCTTTAAATAGGTCGATCAAAAATAAAATACCACTTTCCAATACAAAAGCGATCACATCAAAAAATCGTTCTCCATGAATGGTTAGCCAGTCAACAAACGACTCCATCCATTGCCCGAGAGGAATTTTGTGTTCAGTAATCATAAGCATAGTTCCTTATTCACTTGGCGATGGCCGGTGAAGCTATCGCCAAGTGAGGGGTAAAAATTAGCGAGATAAATACAGATTTACAGCAGCAAGAGCTGGTTGGCCGTCAATGGTGGTCACATTGTCGAGCCAGCGGTTTAGCGTATCAGGATTTGATTGTAGCCATTGTTGAGCCGCTTGCTCAGGAGACTGATTTTGGTTGAGGATGGCATCCATTAACTCATTCTCACTTTCTAAGCTAAAGACGAGGTTAGTTAAGAAATTACCAACATTTTCACATTCATTAAGATAGTTTTGACGCACATTAGTGTGAACACTTGCGCCCCCGTAATTAGGACCAAAGTAGTCATCACCACCGCTTAAGTAAACCATATCAACCATGGTATTCATTGGATGCGGTTCCCAACCAAGGAAAGCGACCCATTGTTGACGACGTACTGAACGTTGAACTTGTGAGAGCATGCCCGCTTCGCTCGATTCAACAATCGAAAATTCACTCAGTCCATAGGCATCATCTTCAATCATTGATAGTAAAGTACGGTTGCCGTCATTACCGGGCTCTAAGGCAAGAATTCGATTACGAAACTTATCACTGTGCTTGGCGAGATCGGCGAAAGAGGTAATTCCAGCATCATAAACATACTGAGGAACGGCTAGAGTGTATTTTGCCCCTTCAAGGTTAGCGCGTACGGTTTCAACTGTGCCCGCTTCACGATAACGAGCGATATCCGCTTCCATGGTTGGCATCCAATTACCAAGGAAAACGTCAATATCCCCATTAGCCATTGAGGAGTAGGTGACTGGCACGGATAATAATTGCGTACGAGTTTGATAACCGAGTCCTTGTAGAATTTCACTGGCTACGGCGGTTGTGGCGGTAATATCTGTCCAGCCGACATCAGCAAAGCGAACCGTTTGACATTGGTTAGCATAAGCATTGAATGATAATGCGGCGACGGAGAGATAGGTGGTCATTTTAAGCATAATGTTTCCTTGTCATTGAACTATTTTCCTGAGATGTTGAGCGATCCATCGGACGAATGGCTGCTCGGATACGCTGTTTTTTTTGCCAACTGTCTGCTATCCACACTGGGGCAGGTTCAGCAGGTAACAGCGATTTATTGAGGATCATATCGGCTGCACGTTCTGCAACCA
>SLFB01000015.1 GCA_007124475.1 Vibrio sp.
ATGTCGTATAAGGTTTTATCTTGGTACTGTACATAGCCGCGCGTTTTCACTCCCTGCTGGCCATTCAATAACGCTCGATAAAGATCATCGACACTGAGCGCGGTTTTACCTTCCACGCTGTGCGCCGCTCGCTGAAATAAGGTGTAGTACAAAGGCCCGCTGGCCCCGCCAACGCCGGAAAGAAACACAAAGCCCAAATTTTGCAATAAATTGGCAATACTCATGTCGGCTAAACTCGGCAATTTGCTGACCAATAACGTACAGCCACGCTGAATATTCACGCCATGATCGGCATCGCCAATTTCGGCATCCAACTGATTAAGATATTCACTGTGTTGGAGTAAATTTTGACTGAGTAACTGTAACCAGTGATAGACCATCGCTTGGCTGAGCATGGTTTATTTCCCCCATTGCCAATAGGCGGTATCTACCGGAGCTTGCCAACAAGATAAAGCCCGATCATCAAGGGTGAATAGGCTCACAGAGAAAGCATTCGGATGCGCCCCACGACAGACCGCTTGCGCAATGGTCTCGACAATGGTCATCTGGCTCTGGGTTAATTGCTGATTGACCCA
Organism: Vibrio sp.; assembly: GCA_007124475.1. GTDB lineage: Bacteria > Pseudomonadota > Gammaproteobacteria > Enterobacterales > Vibrionaceae > Vibrio. The sequence continues at coordinate 576 of SLFB01000015.1, forward strand.
TTGACAAAGATGGTCTAACTGCTGCTGATTTTGCCCACTTAAGCCATTGAGTAATAATAAATACTTCGGTTCTGCCACTACAGGCGTAGTGATAAACTGCTGCTGCCAATCATGGGTTGCACTCGACCACTGGATTTGCAATCGAGCGCGTTGTGGCGCGTTCGCTAGCTGCTGTTGCAGATGTTGCAACACTTCGGCAAACGTCCCCGAGGTTAACTGCATTATTCCTTGTTCATTGTGCAAACCCACCCCGACTTTGATCTGCTCAAGTATTTGATCTGGCTCGGGAGCTTGAGCCCCGACAAACCCAACGCTAATAGTATGGCATTGTGCTGTCCATTGCCGCGCTTGCTCAGTCAACACGCTCAGTTGCTGTTGACTAGACAATCCTGAATCAGCCAATTGCAAACTGTAAGCACCCAACAGTTTTTGTAATAAGACAATTCCCGCTAATCCTTTGCCACCCATCATGCAGTGGGCGGGTAAAGGGGCACAATCATCATCAACCAGACAAAAATCCACCTGATAGCCTTGCTCGCTTAGCCACTCGGTGGCCAGTTGAAAATTCAGCACGTCACCAGTGTGATTTTTCACTAAAAACAAGAGAGGAGTCGAGGATGGAAAATGCTTTTTAACGTGCTCCGTAATTTGCAGCGCCGATGGCGCGGTGAAATGCTCACCGATACACGCAGCGGCCAACATACCTCGGCCAACAAATTCACTGTGCAAAGGTTCGTGGCCCTGGCCACCGCCGCTAATGACCGCGACTGGGGAAGGAGAACAATTTAAAAAACAGGGGTCAAACACATTATACACAGACAGCACTCCAAACCATTTTTAGTTAAAAACTCTACCACTAACGCTAAATTAAGCAATTTATCAATCAAAGGTTTCATTATGAAACCACCAAAGCTCTTAAAGCGTTTCATGATGAACCAATCAAGTTAAATTTGTGAACTGTGTCTTTTCTTGTTTAAAGAGGAACAGCGAAAAGCAATGAAATGTGAAACAGGGATTTGATTGACGATCCGATTGGCAAAACTGATTGCCAAGTCAAGCCTAACCACTTACTACTAGAGCCAACAGAGCACGGCATCTCTTCTCACCGTCAGGCTCACTATAAAAATGGTTCATACATAGAATAAGGATCAATAACGTGGAAAAAATCTTAATCTCGCCCAGTAAATACATTCAAGGTAAAGGCGCTATCCATCAAGTGGCTCGCCATGTCACCGGCTTTGGCCAACGGGCTTTCGCCATCACTGACCCCATGGTACTCCCGCTGGTTGAAGACAGCCTAGCTACTCAATTTGCTGGCCTCGACATGCATCTCACCCTATCGCCTTTTCACGGTCAATGTAGCCGCAATGAAATTGAGCGCTTGGTGCAAGCCGCGAAAGAAGATCAAGCACAAGTGATTATGGGCATCGGTGGCGGCAAGGCGCTTGATACCGCAAAAAGTGTCGCTTACTACCTAGGTTTACCTGTGGTGATCATTCCTACCCTTGCCTCCACCGATGCTCCGACCAGCTCACTGGCAGTGATCTACACCGAACAAGGTGAGTTCAGCGAATATCTATTCTTCCCTGCCAATCCGAATATGGTATTGGTGGACAGTGAAATTATTGCCAAAGCTCCGGTGCGTTTATTAGTGGCAGGAATGGGTGATGCGCTGGCCACTTACTTTGAAGCGCGGGCAGCCATCGCTTCGGGTAAAGCGACCATGGCAGGAGGCCTCGCCACCAAAGCTGCTTTTGCGATTGCTCAAACCTGTTATCAAACGCTATTAGAAGATGGCTACAGCGCGATGATGGCCGGCAAACAAGGTCTGGTGACTCAAGCGATGGAAAACATCATTGAAGCTAATACGTATTTAAGCGGTATCGGCTTTGAAAGCTGCGGACTGGCGGCAGCCCATGCGATTCATAACGGTTTAACGGTATTAGAAGAGTGTCACCACCTTTATCATGGTGAAAAAGTCGCCTTTAGTACCCTAGTACAACTGGTATTAGAGAATGCCCCTAAAGAAGAGTTCGCCCAAGTGTTGGCTTTCTGCCGTCAAGTAGGTTTGCCGACCAATTTACACGAAATGGGCGTCACCACGATTGATTTACCACAAATCATGGCGGTGTCAGAAATGGCCTGCGCCGAAGGCGAGACCATTCATAACATGCCATTTCCCGTGAGTGCCGACCAAGTCTATGCGGCGATCCTCACCACCCATGCCTTAACCACCGCCTAACGGTACTATTTATCCCCCATCTTGCTTGGGGGATTCGTTTTTTGACGAGCTTCTTGTTACCATATCCTCAGCCTCCCTAGCCGCAGATGTATTTATGGTTGCCGATACCTATAAACAATGGAAAATTTTTGTCGATACAGGCTGGTTACCGGTTAAAGGCCAGCATGCTGAGCTTTATCAACAGTGGCAGCAAGCAAGCCAATGTTGCCAAGCGAAAGCTTGGCAACCGCCAAGAACGCTAAGAGGCTCAACGCTTAACGAGACCTTGCAATCACAGCAAAATTTACTCTGTTTTACCCAAAGAGTCTTAGATGCCATCACCGAAAAACTTCGTGACCCCAATTGGTTATTTTGCATAACCAATGCACAAGGGATTACCTTACACCTACAAGGGGCGGCAAAGCTTAGCCAAGCGCTATCAAATCTCGGCTTAAACATCGGATCCGATTGGACAGATAAACGGATCGGCAATCACGCTATCGAGCGCTGTTTGGTCACTCATCAAGCGCAGTTATCAAACGGAGCCGAACATCTCAGTAAAGCGCTGCACCCTTGGTTTTTCTCTGCTGTACCCATTTTTGATCCCATGGGCGAGTTGCTAGCCAGCTTGACTCTGATCAGCGACACCCAGCAACATAGCATGATGATTGATGCATTAATCGAGAGTGCCGCCCGAGAGATTGAAACCCTACTCAGTTCAGAGCAGCGCCTGACCCAAGCCAATACGTTATTAACCCAGCGAGATGTACTATTGGAAGGAATTGAGCAAGGCGTGGTCACTTGGCAAGCGTCTGGCTATGTGCAATACATTAATCACTGTGCGCGGCAGTGGTTAGGCTTAGATGAAAGTCATATTGGCCTCCATATTGAAGCGTTATTTCATTTTCCGCCCGTGGTAGAGCAAGCGTTAGCCGACAGAACTAAACTAGAGAAAGTCGAAGTCATGGTGGATTGTCAGCAACAATTGCTGAAAGTGATCCTCTCGCTTAAGCCGCTCAGTAGCGGTGAAGTGATGGCGCTGTTTCATCCCAGTGAGCCACTAACCCAACCGCATGAACGTCATCTTATTGGCGGCGACTATTGGCAGCCGAGCGAAAACTTGTGGTTATTGGAAGGCCACCCTTGCCAGCAGCGAATTGAAAAAGCGGCCAAAGTCTCAGTGCCAGTACTACTGCAAGGTGAAGATGGCGTCGGTAAACTCTCGCTCGCGTTGGCTATTCATCATAAAAGCCAGCAGCGCCTGGCACCACTGATGATTATTGATTGCGCTGCTTTACAACCGGAACAATTAGCACAAGCGCTACTCGGGGATGACAAGCAAAGCCAACCATCGAAATTTGAACTGGCTTACAATGGCACGCTGATTTTAGAACACATCGAATATCTGCCACCTCACTTACAAGCTAGCTTATTGGCGATTTTAAAAACCGGATTTCTCACTCGCTTACACAGCCAACAAGTGATTCCGGTCAATGTGCGGGTGATTAGTACCAGTAGTGCTGATTTAGATAAGTTAGTGGAATCAGGGGTATTTAGCCGTCAATTGTATTACGCCATGCAGGGCATTGAGATATGTATTCCACCGCAACGCGAAGCTATTGATTATACCCGCACCTTAATTGCACATATTGTTCAGCGAGCGAATTGCACGCTTGCTCCTGAAGCTTTGCAAACCTTACTCAGCTATAGCTGGCCTGGTAATCGCAGTGAATTACTGAGTGTGATGGATAAAGTGCTACTGAGCTCGACGCATCGTATTATCCGCCTTGGCGATCTGCCCGATAGAATCCGTCTCCGCTGCGACCAAACTCACCCAATCCAAAACCTTGAGCTAATGGAAAAAAACGCCATTATTCATGCGTTAAAACATCATCAAGGTCACTTACAACAAACCGCCAAAGCTCTGGGAGTTGGCCGTACTACCTTATGGCGCAAGATCCGCAAATACGAGATTGATGAAACCGCGATTGTTGAATCTTGTTAATTAGCGATACTCAAACGAGTTGGCGTTGCAGGTAGGAAGGGAATAAGATGCACTTTTGTTATCAATGATAGTTAATTGATATAAACTGGCACCAAATATGCTTAATAAAAATAACTCAGCGCTCACTCGTCATCATGCTGAATTAAACCTTTAGAGGAAAGCATCATGGGCCATATCTATAAAATTGAATCTTACAGTGAAGAAGCGGTACGAACACTGGCTCAATTCATTCAAGCCAAGGGCGGTAAATGCTGCATTGCTGGATTTGCTGTGATCACTAATCACCCTTTCAAAGAAAGAGACGCCGGACGTTTACTGCCATTGATTGGCAAAGTCACCGATAACCTCACTGACTGGGACAGAAGCCAATTCGAAGTACTGGATAACCAGATCGCTTGTTAACCGATTCATTGTCACTAGAGCAACCACATACAGCTGATGTGCTTTAACCAAACCGGAGTGGTTAACGCACATTGGTTATATA
>SLFB01000284.1 GCA_007124475.1 Vibrio sp.
TCGACCAAGACGTCAATACCAGCAAATCACTCAATAAAACGCATACTCGGTTTACTGTTAAGTCATAAAGACAAAAAGCCGCTCAAGATGACCTTGAGCGGCTTTTTAATCACTATACTCTAAACGAGTTGGCGTGGTACATCGCCGACACTTAACTTAACTTAAAAGTAGCCACTTTCTCACTCAGTTGAGCCGCTTGTTGTTTTAATTGATTCGACTGATTTAAGCTGTCTTCAGCTCCTTCAACCAACTGCTCAGTCACATCTTTAATCGCGGTAACGTTTTGGGTGATTTCACCAGTAACATGAGTTTGCTCTTCAGCAGCCGTTGCAATTTGTGTCGCCATATCACTGATGAGCGCTACCGCTGCATTAATTTCTTCTAATGCGTGAGTAGCTGTATCAGCATCTGCAACCGAGTTGTTGGCCAGTTTTGAGCTATTTTCCATTAAGGCTACCGCTCGTTGAGTGGTTTCTTGTAATACACTGATGGTTGATTTTATCTCTTCGGTGGAATTATGCGTCCGTTGCGATAACACGCGCACTTCATCAGCCACAACCGCAAATCCTCGCCCTTGTTCACCCGCTCGGGCTGCCTCAATCGCCGCATTTAACGCCAATAAGTTCGTTTGTTCGGCAATCCCTTGAATGGTGGCTAACACTGATGAAATTTCTTGAGCATGTTGATTCAGGGCAGAAATCACCGAACTGGCTTGGGACACTTCTTGGGCTAAATTGTGAATCGATGCTTTAGTATTGAGAACTAAGTTACGACCATTATCGGCACTGCTGGCTGAGTTTTGCGCCGCTTGCGCGGTTTGTTCAGCATGGGACGCAATTTCTTGTGTGGCAGAAGCCATTTCTGTCACTGCTGTCGCCACCATAGTCACTTCTTGCTGCTGCAAGCTTAACTCAGAAGCCGATTGATTGGCTCGCTGAGCGCCGTATTCTGATTGTCCCGTTAATTGTTCAGACTGTTGACGAATATGGCCGATCAATTGCTGCAAGCTCCCGACAAAAGTATTAAAGTTATGGGCTAACTTACCTACTTCATCGTTATTTTCTACCTTTATCCGCTGGGTTAAATCCCCACTACCACTGGCAATTTGCTCCAAAGCATAAGACACATTATTCAAGGGTCGGAATAAGATATTGCACAGCAGATTAAAGACAGCGATACAGACACCCACCACCAATAATGTGACGAGTAATTGTCCCCATAGACCTTCAAATAAAGGGCCTATCAAAGAGTTATGATCAATCACAATAACAGTACTTAAACCTGTCCCCTGAATATCACGAGCATAAAGGACACTCTGCTGACCCTTAATCATGACTTGCTGATATTGCCCTGCACGTTGCGCCGCTTGAATATCTCGAAAATTGAGGCCTAATTCACTGACACTCTTATTTAAATAACGTGTATCCGGATGAGTAAAAACATTACCTTGCTGGTTAACAATAAACATATAGCCTGAACCAGGCAAAATGGTTTGCTGCATACTTTGAATGATATCGGTAATCTCAACATCCGCTCCGAGTACCAAGGTCTGGCCGTGTAAGTTAACCGCCTTGCCTAACGAGACCACGTTTGCTCCAGTGGCAGCGGCAACGGTCGGGTTATCCATAAAAACGTGGTTCGGGTTGGCTTTAGCATTGATATACCATCCCCACTGGCGAGGATCGTCGTTGCCCGGCGGTAATATCACACCGTTCGCATTTTGTTGTGAGCCATCAGGATAAGCCAAAAAGACATTATCAAACGCTGCGGAATGCTTAACCTGCTTTAAGTGAGTAACGATCGCCTCTGGCTTGACATCTTGCGTCAACGAAGTAAGCGCTCGCTCTTTCGACAGCAGCCAGTCAGCAACATATTGATTGTATGAAGAAGCCGCGCTATGCAGACGCTGATCCACTTCAACCTCTAACCGGCCTAATGCCTCCCTAAAAGAGACAGTTTCGACCAACACACAACCGACAACAATGGCAATACTAGCGGAGACCGCTAATTTGTTTTTTAGTGAAAGACTTTTAAACATAGATTATCCCGTATTCACAACCTGATTTTGATAGTAAACGTTTTATTTTTAACCCCGAATGTGACCTTTATTATAATTTCTAGCCTCAAAATAAATGAGAGGCCGTCTACGAATTGGTTTATTCGCATTAAAAAATTATAGTGCATGATTGAAAATGTGGCCTAACACGGGATTTTTATTTATGAAGTGTGATCAATTTCTATCGTTATATACCCAAACAATTTGCAGTTACAGGTAGGCGGCAAGTGAGTATGTCCACATGAGCATAGATAGGCTATGTGATTGGGGCGAACGAACGTAGCCAACACCCCTGCAGCTTCAAGTTGGAAGGGGATAGCCAAACCACTTGAAGTTACCGATTATCTAACAAGCTATCTAGCCGAGAGATAACATCAATACGGACGAGGGATCATATAGATCACTTGCTACACTGGGGCGTTGAGCCACAACAATCAACAGGGGGAAAATAGGTTAGAGAATATAGTTTGAAAACTTGATTTTCTGACCAACACAGTGCAATCTCAGCGCTTATCAAATGGTCACAAGGATCGACAATAAATGAATAGCATCAAACCCTTATCCTGCCTTTTAGCCATATTTTTTAGCGCAGCTTCCCTGGCTCAAGTCACTATCACTATTCCTGATAATATTAACCTACTTGTGGTTAATGGCGAGAAACCGAATCTATCGGGCAGTATTTTTTCTGCCACTAAAACCCTTACTCTAGACAACGGTCAGCAACAAATCGTCTTTCGTTATCACCCTTATTTTACTCAAGGTAAAGATCGCATTCAGGTAGATAGCGAAGCCGTTATTGCCACCTTCACTGCCAAAGATACGACCTTAAGCTTTAATACTACAAGTTATCGTAATCCCCATGAAGCACAGCAACAGATTAACAACATCTCTTGGTCATTTAGCGATAGTTATGGTCAACAGATCACGATGACACAAGACCATCTAATCAAGCCAGGTATGCAGATCGGACGTGATTATCGTCAGGAAGTACGAGAGTATAATCGTCAAGGGGGAATCGCTGCACTTAATGAAGTCAATTCCATTGCTCTCTCAAATGACACCAAGCCATCGCAAGATGCTTCCAGCTTAACAGATACTACAGCGGAAGAAATGCTGCATTTTTGGTATAAAAAAGCCGACGCAGAGACTCAAGCTAGGTTTAAACAGTTTATCAACCAATAACTTGTTATTAAGCCTGTGCCTTGTATAAAGAAGCCACAAACTGCTGCAAAAATCAGATCAAAAAATAAACAGACCCTAGCAACTCCGTCCTCAAATGATCAACACCAATAAAAAGCCCGATGCTCTGCATCGGGCTTTTTACATCACCACACAATCAACTTAGAATTTACAATGGCATAGGAGTTGGCCAACGCTGAGCCCAAATAGTTTAGGCATCATCGCGGTTTAATGCCAGAATAACAGCGCTATCGCCGATAAAATAACAATACATGCAATATTTAAAATCATTCCTACACGCATCATTTCATTTTGCTTAATATAGCCAGAGCCAAACACAATCGCGTTCGGTGGGGTAGCAACCGGCAACATAAAGGCACATGATGCCGCAATAGCAATCATTACAGATAACAATACGGATGAGACTCCTAAAGCTTCTGCGACCCCTGCAAACACAGGGATCAATAATGCAGCACTGGCGGTATTACTCGCAAATTCGGTTAAAAAGACCACAAAGCCAGCAATAACAATGATAATAAGTAAAATATTGAGCTCAGAGATCATTGAACTTAATTCGTTAGCTAAGAAGACACTCGTCCCTGTCTGTCTCAAAATGTTACTTAAACAAATACCACCACCAAACAGCAGCAATACTCCCCAGTCAGCGGTTTTTTCAATATCTTTCCACTGCACAACGCGAGCAAAACACACCATCACAATCGCGCCCAGTGCGACCAAGGTATCAAAGCTTTGAAAACCACCTAAGAACTGGTTTACAGGTTTACTGAATATCCATAAAGACACAGTCAGTAGGAAAATACCTAAGGTCACCACTTTACCTTTATCCCAATCCACCGTTTGATGGTTAAGCTCAAATTGCCCTTTTAAATCTGGTTTTAACATCCAATACAGCAATAGCATTGCAATCGGCAGCATCACTAAAGTTGTTGGCAAACCGAAGGTCATCCACTCAGAAAACGACAGTCCAACTTGCGCCGCAGCAATGGCATTTGGTGGGCTACCCACGATAGTTGCAATACCACCAATACTGGCACTGTAGGCAATACCAAGCAGCACAAAAACATAAGTACTATGCTCTTTGTCTTGATCAACTTTGCTTAGAATACCTAACACTAAAGGTAACATCATAGCCGCTGTCGCTGTATTACTGATCCACATCGATAAACCGGCAGTGACACCAAATAACATAAACACTGCGACACTAAATCGACCACGAGCAAGGATCAGCACCTTGTCAGCTATCACCTTATCGAGTCCTTGACGATGCATGGCTGCTGCCAAAGCAAAACCACCAAGGAAAAGAAAGATAATCGAGTTAGCAAAGCTATTAAGGGCAGCTTGAGTTTCAAAAACACCAAAAACCACCGCCAAAATCGGTACTAGAATCGCGGTAACGGTCACGTGCAATGCTTCTGTTAACCAGAGTACAGCGATAAATGAGAGAATACTTAGCCCTAACACGACATTGGCTTCAAAAGGCAAGGTGTTCATTAAAATGAAGAACAAGGCAATGTCAGCCAGCACTATTAAACTGTTGCGATTCAACAGCCATTCTCGAGTATTTTTAGGCAAGGGGAGACTATCATTTCGGTTCATTATTATTTTCCTCATCGCGCCAAACGGCAGGGCATATGATTCCACAGATCATTGAAAGAGGATAATAATTATTGCCAAATTGTTAACCTTATCAAAACTAAGGGCAAGACTTTAACACATCGAGTAAACGCAGGTGTTTAATAGTTGGACGAGTTAACAAAAGCAAAACATAAAACAGAAGCTTTAAACATAGACAACTCTCCAAAGAAATGGATGGATTAACAACATGCCTGTTCTCGACTTTAGTCATTTATGTCAGAATGTTACACTCCGCTCCGAGCGAAAAGTCAACGGGCCTTAAGGTATCTTATGCAAAATCTGTTCGTGCAGTTGCAATTTTCTGTCTCAATAACAGGCCCCATATGTCTCATGTTGTTATTAGGGGTGTTACTAAGACGCTGGCAACTGATCAA
>SLFB01000258.1 GCA_007124475.1 Vibrio sp.
CAAACAACTTGAAGTTGCAGGTAGGCGGCAAGAGAGTGACAAATTTGTCTGGAACAAATTTGAACAGCCGTAGGCTGGCCTTTGGTGAGAGCCACGGATGGCTCTCATAGTTCCCATGAGCATAGATAGACTATGTGATTGGGGCGAACGAACGTAGCCAACATCCCTGCAGCTTCAAGTCGGAAGGGGATATATACTCAAACCACTTGGCGTTGCAGGTTGGCAGTCCGTGAGCGCACCTCCATGAGCATAGGCAAACTCTATGGGTGGGTTGAACGCTCAACCGATCACTGAGTATCCAAGCGGCCCATTCACGTCATTGCGGTTAGATCAAGGTGAGCTTTATGCCAGACAAATTTTCTATGCATGTTCCGCCGTTTAGTTGCTTAACGGATTCACAACAGCAGCGGCTGCGTGCGGCGTTGGATATCGCCTATTATCGCGAGCATGACGTGTTAATCCGCCAAAATCAGCCCTGCGATCAATTATGGATTTTAATCAAAGGTACAGTAGAAGAATGCTCACCAGATGGCAAAACCGTCTACGCCCATTACACCAATGACGATATGTTTGATGTACGTGCCCTATTTGATGCCACCGCAAAACATCAATACATCGCATTAGAAGACACATTAAGTTACTTGTTGCCCAAATCTGTCTTCCTAGAGCTATATCAACAAAACCAACAATTTGCTGCCTACTTCGAAACCAATCTGGCCAAAAGACAACAACTGATAGAGCAAGCTCAGCAACAAAAAAATCTGGCCGAATTTATTTTGACCAAAGTAGAGCCCGAGCTGTACCTAGCGCCGACCATTGTTCGCCCTGAGCAAACTCTGGCCGAGGTCACACAACAATTAAAACAACAACGCGTTGATGCGGCTTTAGTAGAATGGCCATTAGACAACAAAAACTTCTCAGCTTCCGCAGCTCCTTACGGCATTGTGACCCGCAGTAATTTACTGCATGCCATTATGCTCGATGGTTACCACGCTGACAGCCCAGTGGGGGATGTGGCGACCACGCCAGTACATAGTATTGAGCAAGGTGAATTTTTGTTTAACGCCATGATCAGCATGACTCGCCATAAGGTAAAGCGTCTTATGGTGTGTAAAAATCGTAAGGCGGTGGGTATTCTATCCATGGTGCAAATCTTAAGTGCGTTTTCAACCCATTCTCACGTATTAACATTAACCATAGCCCGCGCAACTAGCATTGATGAACTGGCGTTTGCCGCCAACAAACAACAGCAATTAGTGGAAAGCCTGCTTACCCGCGGCGTTCGTACCCGCTTTATTATGGAGCTCATCGCCGCGGTAAACGAACAAATCATTGAAAAAGCCTTTCAATTAATTGTGCCCGAAGCTTATCAGCAGCAATGCTGCTTTCTAGCCCTTGGCTCAGAAGGGCGTGGAGAACAAATTCTAAAAACCGATCAAGACAACGCGTTAATCATTGCTGATGATGCCGAGTTACCCACCACCCTGCCTTGGCTCCAGCAATTGAGTCAAACATTAGTCCAGCTTGGTTATCCCTTATGTCCCGGCAATGTGATGGTCAGCAACCCGCAGTGGGTACAATCGCAAACCCAGTGGCAAACGACCCTGACGCATTGGATAGCCCGTCGTCAACCGGAGACCATGTTACCCTTGGCCATTTTCGCCGATGCGCAGCCCATTGCCGGTAACCGTGAACTACTCGTCCCCATCAAGCAGCACCTTATGCGTTCAATCGCCGGGCAATTACTGGTGCTAAGTGAGCTTGCCCGGCCGGCAGTTAACTTCTCACTGCCGCTGACGTTATTTGGTCATCTAAAGTCAGATAAATCAGGACTCGACATCAAGCAAGGTGGTATTTTCCCGATAGTGCATGGCATTCGCACCTTAAGTCTCGAATACCAAATTAGTGAAACCAATACCTTTCAGCGCATCAACGCCCTTAATCAACAAGGTATTCTCGGAGAAGAAACCGCGGAAAACCTAAGTGAAGCACTAAAATTATTTTTCAAATTACGCCTCGCGCAGCAAATCAATCATCAACGCAGTACCAATCATATTCAGATCGCCAATCTAGAGCGTACCGAACGTGATTTATTACGCCATAGCTTACATGTGGTGAAAAAATTCAAGCAATGGCTCAGTTACCACTACCAAATTCGGGATTAAACGACATGAACTGGATCGCTCGATATTATTGGTTTCACCGCTTGTCTGGCTCAGCTTATCAGTCACTATTTACTCGCCCGCAAGCTAACGAACTGGTTTCCCTCGACTGTGAAACCACCAGCCTTGATCCACAACGGGCTGAACTGGTCAGTATTGCTGCCACTAAAATCATCGATAACCGCATTCTCACCAGTCAATCATTCCATGTGCGCTTGAGAGCGCCAAGCTCTCTCGATTCCAGCTCAGTACGTATCCATCAACTACGTCATCAAGATTTAGCTTCCGGTATCGATGAACAGCAAGCACTAGAGCAGTTACTCGCCTTTATCGGTAACCGCCCCTTGGTCGGCTATCACATTCGCTACGACAAAACGATTCTCGACCTTGCTTGCCGCAAGCAGCTTGGCTTTCCTTTACCCAATAAACTGATTGAAGTCAGCCAGTTGTATCAACAACAATTAGAAAGACAGCTGCCCAACGCCTATTTTGATTTAAGTTTAGCGGCCATCTGTTACCACCTCGAACTGCCGCTACAAAGTCAACATGACGCACTACAAGATGCGATTACCGCCGCGTTAGTGTTCGTTCGCCTCAGCAAAGGGGGATTACCAAAATTAAAGCAGCCTTATCAACACGCTACGACTTTTGGTTAACCGCTACACTCATCCTAAAGTCTAATTGTTTAAATCACCCTGCTGACTAACAGTTAAAGACATAAATCCAAACCACTTAAACTGCAGGTAGGCGGTAAGTAAGCTCATCTCCATTAGCATCGATAGACGCTATGGTTGACTCGAACGAACCTAGCCCATGCCCCTGTAGCTTGAAGTAGAAAGAAGATAACTAATGCCCATTGTTTGTATCGCAAGTCAGCCAAAACTCGTGCATCAGCGCAAAGGGAATTCATTATTGACACAAGGAGAGTTCATCATGAGTGATGCCCACATTTATCCGGTCAAAGCCAATGTCGAAGCTTGTAGCTATGCGGATAACGATACCTACCTCACCATGTACCAGCAATCGGTAACGGATCCCGAAGGGTTTTGGCGTGAACACGGTAAAATTGTTGATTGGATAAAACCGTTTGAGCAAGTCAAAAACACCTCATTTGATACTGGCCATGTGGATATTCGTTGGTTCGAAGATGGCACCCTCAACGTGTCAGCTAACTGTCTTGACCGCCATTTAGCGAGCCACGGTGACCAAGTGGCGATTATTTGGGAAGGGGATGACCCTGCCGATGATAAAACGTTAACTTACCGACAGCTGCACCAACAAGTGTGCCGTTTTGCCAACGTATTAAAAACGCAAGGAATAGGCAAAGGCGATGTGGTCTGTCTCTATATGCCCATGGTGCCAGAAGCCGCTGTTGCCATGTTGGCCTGTACCCGAATTGGGGCGGTACATACGGTGGTATTTGGCGGTTTCTCCCCCGAAGCATTATCTGGACGTATCATCGACTCCGATGCCAAATTAGTGGTCACCGCAGATGAAGGCATACGCGCTGGACGTCCTATTCCATTGAAAAAGAACGTGGATGAAGCCCTCACTCACCCAGAGATCAAAACCATCAGCAAGGTGATTGTCTTCCAACGTACCGGAGGGGATATCGACTGGCATGAACATCGAGATGTCTGGTGGCATCAAGCCATGGCTAATGTCAGTGATGACTGCCCCGCTGAAGCGATGAAGGCCGAAGACCCACTGTTTATTCTCTACACCTCAGGCTCAACCGGCAAGCCTAAAGGCGTATTACACACCACAGGGGGTTATTTAGTCTATGCCGCGATGACCTTTAAATACATCTTTGACTATCAACCCGGCGAAGTTTATTGGTGCACGGCCGATGTCGGCTGGATAACTGGTCACTCTTATCTAGTTTATGGCCCACTCGCCAATGGCGCGACCACGGTACTGTTTGAAGGCGTGCCTAATTACCCCAACACCAACCGCATGAGTCAGGTCGTCGATAAACATCAAGTCAATATTCTCTACACCGCACCCACCGCCATTCGAGCATTAATGGCCAAAGGAGATGAAGCCATCAAAGACACCCATCGCACCAGCTTACGAATTATGGGCTCAGTCGGCGAACCAATTAACCCTGAAGCTTGGCAGTGGTATTACAAAACCATTGGTAATGAGCAATGCCCGATTGTCGATACCTGGTGGCAAACTGAAACCGGTGGCATTTTAATCAGCCCACTTCCCGGCGCTACCGCATTAAAACCTGGCTCAGCGACACGACCGTTTTTCGGCGTTCAACCGGCATTAGTCGATAATATGGGTAATATTATCGATGGCGCTTGTGACGGAAACCTAGTGATTCTCGATTCATGGCCAGGACAGATGCGCACCGTTTATGGCGATCATGAACGCTTTGAACAAACCTACTTCTCGACCTTTCCAGGCATGTATTTTACCAGTGATGGCGCACGACGAGATGAAGATGGTTACTATTGGATCACTGGCCGTGTAGACGATGTTCTCAATGTCTCAGGCCATCGAATGGGCACCGCTGAGATTGAATCAGCATTAGTCGCCTTTGATAAAATTGCCGAAGCGGCCATTGTTGGGGTGCCACATGATATCAAAGGCCAAGCTATCTACGCCTATATCACCCTCAATCATGGTGTCTATCCAAGTGCCGAGCTACACAAAGAAGTTAAAGAATGGGTACGCAAAGAAATTGGTCCTATCGCCACTCCTGATGTTTTACATTGGACAGACGCACTGCCCAAGACTCGTTCAGGTAAGATCATGCGTCGTATTCTACGTAAAATTGCCACCGGTGATACTGGCAACTTAGGCGACACTTCAACCTTGGCGGATCCGAGTGTCGTTGATCAATTAATTGCCGAGAAAGCGCAGCTTTAGGTGATGGTTTTAGGTCCTAGGTACTAGGTTCTGGGTCCTAGGTTCTGGGTCCTAGGTTCTGGGTTCTGGGTTCTAGGTCCTAGGTCCTAGGTTCTGGGTTCTAGGTCCTAGGTCCTAGGTTCTGGGTTCTAGGTCCTAGGTTCTGGTTTCTAGGTTCTAGGTTCTAGGTTCTAGGGCCTCAAGCTTCCTCTCTTAAAGCTAGCCTTGACTAGCAATA
>SLFB01000093.1 GCA_007124475.1 Vibrio sp.
AATACGAGATTCGATTACTGTACTAACAGAATTATCGCCTTCATCTGGCGATGAGAAGTGCATAAAACCAGCGGCTTGTCCGTAGACCTGTACGGCTTGACCATTTAACTCAATAGCTGCATTTGCACTACCTGAAACCGCTGCGACCGCAACGGCTACGCCCAAGAGCGTACGTTTAAACATTTTATCCATGGAAAACTCCTAAAATGACTATAGCTGTTATTTGCTCTCCCCTAAGTTGGCCGCCGAAGGGAGAAACTTTCCTTTTAGCAGAGCGAGTCACTGCTCTTACCATGCTTTGTACATACCAGTGTATCTACAATTAATAAGACTAACGCTACTGGCGTAAACATCAACTAGAACTTAATTTTTAACTAAAAAAATATGAGCGATGGCAAACTTTACCTCAGTAAGTGATCGTGATCTAATAATTCATAATATCAAAAGCATTAAAAATAATTTCCTTAAGTAGCAAAGGGTTAACTGAATGAGAATATAGATAGTTTGAGGGTTGTCACATAGGGAATTCATTTTAATGAATAATTTACATTGGCCCCAAATACCCAGCTCGGCGCTTCTCTGGCTAGTTATTTTAAAAAAATAAAAAACCCTTAGCGTAGACCGCTAAGGGTTAATTGATACTTGATTTATACTCAAATTGACTGGTGTTGAACTACGACATCAAAGCGAGCAAATCTTGCTCAGTGCGAACCTCGACACCGAGCTCCTGTGCTTTAACTAGCTTCGAGCCTGCCGCTTCACCTGCAAAGAGAATATCGGTATTTTTCGATACGCTTCCCGTTACTTTAGCGCCTAGTTGCTGCAGCGCTGCTTTGGCTTCGCTACGAGTTAGCTGAGTTAAGGAGCCGGTCAACACGACCGTTTTTCCGGCCAGCGGTTGCGCCTGTTCAGCACTTGGAAGCTCGATATCCGGCCAGGTTATACCTAATTGGATCAACTCTTCAATCACGCGCTGATTTTGCTCTTGGCGGAAAAATCCATGCACATGGCTAGCAACAATATGACCAACATCAGCCACCTCTATCAGTTGCTCTAATGAAGCTTGTCCAATAGCTTCAAGCGTTAAAAAATGCTGAGCAAGGTTCATTGCTGTCGCTTCGCCAACTTCACGAATACCTAAAGCATAAAGAAAACGGGCTAACGTCGTTTGTTTCGATGCCGCTAAAGCCTGAGTAATATTCTGTGCCGATTTAGGTCCCATTCTGTCGAGAACGGTCAGTTCACCAGCCCTTAACTTAAACAAATCCGCTGGAGTAGTAACCATTTCACGCTCAACTAGTTGCTCGATCACCTTATCTCCCAGGCCATCCACATCCATCGCTTTGCGAGAAACAAAATGCTTTAAAGCTTCCTTACGCTGTGCTCGGCAAACTAAACCTCCAGTACACCGGGTTACCGCCTCACCTGCCACACGCTCAACATCTGAGTGACAAACCGGACACATTTGAGGGAAAACGATCGCTTGTGCGTTTTGAGGTCGTTGGTCAATCACCACAGAAACAATTTGTGGAATAACATCACCCGCGCGACGAATGATCACGCTATCACCTATCATCACTCCAAGGCGGTTTATTTCATCGGCATTGTGTAAGGTGGCATTACTCACTGTTACTCCGCCAACAAAGACGGGTTCTAACTTGGCAACAGGCGTGATAGCGCCTGTTCTACCGACTTGAAACTCCACTTCATTGAGACGGGTGATTTCTTCTTGAGCAGGAAATTTATACGCAATCGCCCAACGGGGAGCTCGAGCAACAAAACCAAGCTGCTGTTGCAAAACAATATCATCCACTTTGATGACGACACCATCGATTTCATAAGGTAAATCAGAGCGCCTAGTCATAATGTGTTGATAATAATGTTTGACTTGTTCAATAGTCTCTACCCGTTGAGTTTCAGGGCTTATCGGCAATCCCCAACGCTGCAATTGTAAAAAACGTTGGTAATGGCTTGTAGACAGTTCAGCACCTTGAGCCACACCGACACTATAAGCATAAAATGCTAATGGTCGTTTGGCTGTGATTCTCGAATCAAGTTGTCTTAAGCTTCCAGCAGCAGCATTACGAGGATTCACAAATACCTTTTCGCCTTTCTTCAACGCTTGGGCGTTCATGCGCTCAAAACCAGCTTTCGGCATAAAAACTTCACCGCGGACTTCAAGTCGTGCAGGCCAATCATCCCCACTTAGGGTAAGAGGAATTGACTTAATTGTTCGTACATTCTCAGTGATATTTTCCCCTGTCATGCCATCCCCACGAGTGGCTGCCTGAATCAAGCGACCATCAAGGTATAACAGGCTTACCGCAAGTCCATCAAGCTTAGGTTCACAACAAAAACTTCGCCCTTGAATCGAGCCTGCTCGCTCAGTTATCCGCCGAAAAAAACTGTCGATGTCTTGGTCACTAAACGCATTATCTAATGACAACATCGGCTGCTCATGAGTCACTGATTGGAAACTTGCCAACGGCGCACCACCCACTCGTTGACTGGGTGAATCTTCTGTAACCCAATCAGGATGTTCGGCTTCAATTTTCAACAATTCAGCCATGAGTCGATCATACTCAGCATCTGGAATAGTAGGTGAATCTTGCACATAGTAGCGAATAGCATGTTCTTGTAACACACGACGTAATTCTTGAAGTCTTTGATAAATAGCTGACATATTGGTTCTCTCTGATGAAAAAAGGCTCCTATCGGAGCCTTATCTCGCATCAATCATTTTGTCTAAGTTTAAACACTTGAATTTGATTTCGATACTCGGCTAGACGATTTGGGGTCATCAAATTACGCTTATCATCTAAAACATTAGCCCCTAAATCATCGGCAATTTGCTGAGCCGTTTTTAACATTAATTTGAAATTTTGTTCCGCATCGCCAAAGCAAGGTAAGGTCATAAAAAATGAAATACCTTTGGTCGTAAACTGCTCAGGATCATCATGTTTTAATGTTCCAGGCTGCATCATATTGGCAACACTAAACAGCACTTTGCCCGTACCGGATAAATCAGCATGGCGATGATAAATATCTAACTCGCCGTATAGCAAACCATTTTGCTGTAAGCTATCAAACAGCTGAGGACCAAGTAATGGAGTATCTCCGGCACAATGGACATTCAAAACGATGACTTCCATTTCTGGCTCTGCTGTTTCTGGCGCTGATTGAGTGTCAGAGAGCGGCTCACTGGCAACATTAGTAGATGGAGCTTGATGCTCATCACTCACTACCGGTTGAGCATCATCGGCTGATTGAGCTTTGATTGGCTCTAATTCAGCAACGCTGGGCTCAGTGTTAGTCACAACTTCGACGGTAACATCGTCTTCTGCGGTTAAGTGGTAATCGCTGATCAAAGGGTCTAAATCTGGCGTCGATAAGCCAAAATCTGGTTCATCATCACTGCGATTAGCTTGTTTGTCTGATGCGGTATGACTAGCATTGCCTGAACGCTGAGCGGATTTGTGTTTCGACTTAGTCGCATCAATCGCCTTAAACGGCTTATCACCAAATTTCGACTTCCCCTCTTTTTTACTCGTCCAAAGACCATGAAACAATAAAGCGGCTATGGCTAGCGCGCCAACAATAATGAGTACGAATCGCAATTCCTGCATTTTAAGCTCTCAGTGTTCCGGTGTTGTGTGCTTATCTCTAAGGCCTACGTCAACGTCTGCTTAGGGGATATTTGTTGTTACTCTATCAAAAATTACCACCTATTTAGAACAACTTAATGTGAGAAGTTACGTTTCTATGCACAATTTATCATTCTAATGAAGGTTACACTTTGTATAAGTGAGTATTTTAACTGCATCATTCACTACCTGGACACGGTTGAGATCGACTTTTAGGTTCTATTCGGAAGAGGATAATAAGTTATAACTTTTTAATCCTTTTACTTTTTTATCGAATCTCTATTCTTGAGCCGTATCAACCAATTTCAAACAACGCATCCTTAACAACTCATGCGTAATAAAGGGACAACACAATGAGTAAAATTTACGAAGACAATTCACTAACCATAGGTAATACCCCTCTGGTTCGTCTAAATAAAGTCAGTAATGGTCGAGTGTTAGCAAAAATCGAAGCTCGTAACCCAAGCTTTAGCGTTAAGTGTCGTATCGGTGCAAACATGATTTGGGAAGCCGAAAAACAAGGCAAACTTAAAGCCGGCATTGAACTCGTCGAGCCAACCAGTGGTAATACGGGTGTCGCTTTGGCTTTTGTTGCTGCCGCTCGCGGTTATAAGCTAACGTTGACCATGCCTGAATCAATGAGTTTAGAGCGTCGTAAACTACTCAAAGCCCTTGGTGCCAAACTTGAATTAACTGAAGCAGCAAAAGGGATGAAAGGGGCAATTGCTAAAGCAGAAGAAATCGTAGCCAGTGACCCGAGCAAATATTTACTGTTACAGCAATTCGATAATCCGGCTAACCCTGCAATTCATGAACAAACAACTGGACCTGAGATCTGGGATGCAACCGATGGTGAAGTTGACGTATTTGTTGCTGGTGTTGGTACAGGTGGAACACTAACCGGTACCAGTCGCTATATTAAACACACCCAAGGTAAAGCCATCGTGTCTGTCGCGGTTGAGCCAGCTGAATCACCCGTGATTAGTCAAGCGCTAGCAGGAGAAGCGATTCAACCAGCACCACATAAGATCCAAGGTATTGGCGCGGGCTTTATTCCAGGCAACCTGGATCTAGAGCTGATCGATCGTGTTGAAACGGTCACGTCAGAAGACGCCATTGCAATGGCTCGTCGACTGATGGAAGAAGAAGGTATTTTAGCTGGTATCTCTTCTGGCGCTGCTGTAGTCGCCGCCAACCGACTAGCACAACTACCTGAGTTTGAAGGTAAAACCATTGTTACTGTGCTACCAAGTTCAGGTGAGCGTTATCTCAGCACTGCACTTTTTGCTGGTATTTTTACTGAAAAAGAAAACCAGCAATAATAGGTGATTAAATCAAATTTTAATTGAAAAAAGCCCCGTAAAGGGGCTTTTTTGTTGATCCTATCCTCACCTTTGGTAATATCAGGATGTTTTATTTTTAGCTTCAAAATAAAGAAGCGAGTAAAAAATGAATTCCATCTATACCCAAACGACTTGGAGTTGCAGGTCGGTGGCAAGTGACTTCATTCCCAAATGCACAGGAAAACAATGTGATTGGAGTGACAGAGCCTAGCTACTCCCTATAGCAGCAAGTAGGAAAGGG
>SLFB01000132.1 GCA_007124475.1 Vibrio sp.
CAAGTGAGCGACAAATTTGTCTGGAACAAATGTGAACAGCCGTAGGCTGGCCTGTGGTGAGAGCCACAGATGGCTCTCATACTCCCCATGAGCATAGGCAAACTATGTGATTGGGGTGAACGAACGTAGCCAACACCGCTGCAGCTTCAAGTAGGAAGGGTATATTATGATTAATCACTCAATGACGAATAACTGAGGGCGTATTATGGATCTAACACTGTGTTGGAATTTTTATCAGAAAGCTGAAAAACTGATCCATCAAGGCCACTGGCCAGAAGCTTATTATTTATTTGAACAGGTGTTAGCTTACCTACCACAACATGTACATGATGCGGCAACCGATCAGCATATGAAACCTTGTCAACTGGCATGTTTAATCGAGGGCTTAACACAGTGCTCACTTTATCAAGCAGACATCCTCAATAACATGGGTCAACAACAACAATCCTATCGGTTACTAAATCAAAGTTATGCATTAATACAATTTTTATCTTTAGAAACCTCTCCTATCATTGCATCGATTGCCAACACCTTAGACCAATGCAGTCAATCGTTACTTGAGCAATTACAAGCGTTTTGTCATCAACAAAGATCCGCTGAATGGCAACTAGAGTATGTCAATATTGAAAAAGCTCATCGTTATTTCACGCAATTAAAACGCCATCCTGGGCAAAGCATAATGACTTCATTACTCAATTAAGTACTGGGTTGATACCTAAACCATCATGCACTCTATTCTCTTTTTACTTGAAGCTGTTGGCGTGAGCTGCGTTTGTTCTTCAATCACAGCGTATGTCTATACTCATGAAGTTCAACGCCCTTGACATTTAGCTGCCACTGCAAGCGGTTCGCGTATAGTCAATGAGCTCGCACATCAACTCGAAAGATAAACAGACTCTAGAAATAATCAGCAATAGCCAAATAACGCTGGCGAATATGCTCGATCAATAAACGCACTTTATTTGGTGGCTGACGAGTAAAAGGATACACCGCATAAATACCCAACTTTTTACCCACTTGGTCTGGAAACAGGTCGATCAATGTCCCATCTTTAAAATCATGGTAAACCAAACAACGCGGCACATAAGCAATCCCGTGCCCGCCCAGAGCGGCTTTGCGTAGCGCCGTAGCATTATCAGTAGAAAAGCTGCCTGTCACTTTAATAATACGATTACCGACCGGGGTTTTAAATTCCCAATCACTGGCTCCGGTGGTTTGATAAGCGTATTGCAAACAATTATGACTAATCAGCTGATCGGGTAGTAAAGGATGACCGTGACATTGCAGATAACTAGGGGATGCACATACCACCCATTGCGAATCCAAAATATGCCGAGCGATTAAACTAGAATCTTCCAGATATCCAGTACGTATCACCAAGTCAAAACCGTCAGCAACCAAATCAACAAACCGATTATCCAGTGACATATCTACTGTTAACCCAGGATAGCGAGTACAAAATTCAGCCACTGCATCAGCAAGCAGTAAATCTCCAGAGATAGTCGGCACCGACATTCTGATAAGCCCACTGACATTTTCACCAAAACCAGAAATCGTATCCATTGCCTCTTGCGTGGCTTGCTTCACATTTCTGGCACTGGTTAATAAGGCTTTACCGGCTTCAGTTAAAGCTAATTTACGTGTCGTTCGATAAAGTAATTGGACACCAAGCTCTTGCTCTAGACGAGCCATTCTTTTGCTAACTACTGAATTAGTAAGGTTATTTTGTTCTGCGGCTTTGCTAAAACTTCCCAAATCAATGACTTGAGAAAATAAAATCAAATCATCTGCACGCATTGATTACTCCATTTTTGGAACTAATTATTTTCATTATTTCCCTATATCCACAAAAAAGAAAGGAGTAAATTCACCCGCTATTAACAAAAGCATCACAACTATAAAAATTAAACAACCGAACTCACCACTTAACTCGTACCCTACTGCACGTATTAAGTCATCATTATGAATGGAGAGTTCAAGGACGAGGAAGTCTTTCATGAGTGACACCCTACTGGCGCTGATTGCGTTTTCACCCATCGTTATCGCAGCCGTACTATTAGTCGGATTAAACTGGCCAGCCAAAAAAGCCATGCCGGTGGCATTTGCCTTAACGGTTGCTATCGCTTTGATCTTTTGGGATATGTCGATAACTCGCGTCCTTGCTTCAACCTTGCAAGGGCTCGGCATTACCGTTTCCGTATTATGGATCGTCTTTGGCGCGATATTACTACTCAATACACTGAAACATACCGGAGCGATTACTACCATCCGTAATGGTTTCACCGACATTTCACCCGATCGTCGCATACAAGCGATCATCATTGCTTGGTGCTTTGGTTCTTTCATCGAAGGTGCTTCTGGTTTTGGTACACCAGCCGCCATTGCAGCCCCTTTACTAGTTGCGATTGGTTTTCCTGCTTTAGCCGCGGTATTAATGGGCATGATGATTCAATCAACGCCAGTATCATTCGGAGCGGTGGGAACGCCGATCATTGTTGGTGTTAACCGTGGACTAGACACCCATAATATTAGCGAAACTTTAGTGGCTAATGGTTCCAGCTGGGACGCCTATTTACAACAAATCACCACCGGTGTCGCTCTAACTCATGCGGTTGTTGGTCTCTTCATGCCTGTACTGATGGCGATGATGCTTACCCGCTTTTTTGGTAAAAACCGCAGTTGGACCGAAGGGTTAGATATCTTACCTTTTGCTCTGTTTGCCGGTTTGGCCTTTACGCTGCCTTATGCGCTCACTGGCATGTTGTTAGGCGCTGAGTTTCCTGCCCTAATGGGTGGACTAGTCAGTTTAGCCGTTGTGGTCACCGCTGCGAAAAAGGGCTTTCTTGTACCAAAAACCACATGGAATTTTGCACCAGAAACTGAGTGGCCGAGTGAATGGCTTGGCTCATTAAAAATGAACCTTGATGAAATGAAAGCCAAACCAATGGGGCTGGTTCTCGCATGGACTCCTTATGTGTTGTTAGCGGCCATTCTGGTTGCTAGCCGGGTCAGCAGTGAATTTAAAGCCATGTTACTGAGTGTACAACTGAGCTTTAATAACATTCTGGGTGAAACGGGAGTCAGCACATCGATTGACCCGCTCTATCTGCCCGGTGGCATCTTAGTCTTTGTCGCTATCTTGGCGGTGTTACTACAGTCTCGTAGTCCTGCTCCGCTATTAAAAGCCGTTGGCGAATCCAGTAAAACGTTAGTGGGGGCTGGTTTTGTGTTGGTCTTTACTATTCCTATGGTACGAATTTTTATCAACTCCGGTATTAATGGCGCAGATCTGGCCAGCATGCCTGTGACTACCGCCAATTTTGCCGCAGGTCTGGTTGGGCAAGCCTTTCCTGCGCTTAGTGCCACCGTGGGTGCTTTAGGTGCTTTCATTGCTGGCTCGAATACGGTGTCTAACATGATGTTTAGCCAGTTTCAATTTGAAGTGGCGCAGACACTGAATATCTCTACGGTCGTGGTGGTTGCCCTGCAAGCCGTGGGCGCGGCGGCCGGTAATATGGTGGCGATTCATAACGTGGTGGCGGCTTCAGCAACGGTCGGTTTACTGGGGCGTGAAGGCGCGACTTTACGCAAAACTATCATTCCGACGGCGTATTATCTGATTGCCACCGCCATTATAGGTATGGTGGTTGTTTATGGGTTTAATGTTAGTGATGTGTTGATGCTAGCCGAACACTCATGAGCAACCAATCCTGCTGTTAATATTGACCGCGGTAGCTAAAAGACAACCCTCGCTACCGCGACTTACTCATTAGGTTATCCATGATCCCGTTGTTATAAGGATACAAACCATGATCATCTCTGCCTCAACTGATTTTCGCGCAGCCGCTCAAGCGAAGTTACCGCCTTTTCTGTTTCACTATATTGATGGCGGATCGTATCGCGAAGACACCCTACGTCGCAATACTACCGATTTAGCCGATATCGCCCTACGCCAACGGGTGCTCAATGACATGTCTGAATTAAGCCTTGAGACCGAATTGTTTGGCGAATCGCTGGCCATGCCTATCGCCTTAGCTCCGGTGGGCTTAACCGGCATGTACGCTCGACGTGGTGAAGTGCAAGCCGCGCATGCTGCCGCCAATAAAGGCATTCCCTTTACCCTATCGACGGTGTCGGTGTGTCCGATTGAAGAAGTCACCGCCAGCCTGACTCGTCCAATGTGGTTTCAGCTTTATGTATTGAAAGATCGCGGCTTTATGAAAAACGTATTAGAGCGCGCTAAGGCGGCAGGCGTGACGACTTTAGTGTTTACGGTCGATATGCCCGTGCCCGGTGCGCGCTATCGTGATATGCATTCTGGAATGAGCGGTCCCAATGCCGCAAGCCGACGCATTCTGCAAGCGATGACACATCCTCGCTGGGCATGGGATGTGGGCTTATTGGGTAAACCGCACGATCTGGGCAATATTTCGACCTATCGCGGGACGCCGACTAAACTCGAAGATTATATTGGCTGGCTGGGGAATAATTTCGACCCGTCAATCAGTTGGCAAGATCTCGAATGGATCCGTGATTTCTGGGATGGCCCGATGGTGATCAAAGGCATTTTAGACGTCGAAGATGCCAAAGATGCGGTACGCTTCGGCGCTGATGGCATTGTGGTCTCTAACCACGGTGGACGTCAGTTAGATGGCGTACTGTCCACCGCACAGGCATTACCTAAGATTGCTGATGCAGTAAAAGGCGAGTTAAAAATTCTTGTCGATTCTGGCATCCGTAGCGGATTGGATGTGGTCAGAATGCTTGCCTTAGGCGCAGATTGCACCTTACTGGGTCGAGCTTTTGTCTATGCACTAGCGGCGCAAGGTCAAGCCGGTGTTGAACATTTACTGGATTTATTTGACAAAGAGATGCGCGTTGCAATGACCTTAACCGGTGCTAAACGGGTGCAAGATCTCTCCCGTGATTCTTTGGTGAATCGTTAATCCGTGGTGATAACAGGAGTTCAACATGAGTGAGTTACCCTCACACTATCAGCAGCTGATCACTCAACTGGCAACCCGCGTTGCTAGTGAGCGCATCATCACTCAGCCAGCGCAGCGTTTGGCCTATGGTACTGACGCCAGTTTTTATCGCTTAGTGCCTAAAATCGTCTTACGTTTACAGTCTCTTGATGAAGTCGTGTTCACGATTCAAAGCTGCGCTGAGCTGGGCATTCATTTTACTTTTCGCGCCGCTGGAAC
>SLFB01000174.1 GCA_007124475.1 Vibrio sp.
AGTTTGATTTTACTGTTACCCGCGAGTGGGCTGGTAGTGCAGACCAGTCAAATGACTTGGGCGGAGTATTGGCATGTTATTGCCGATCCTCGGGTGGTAGCCAGTTATAAAGTAACGGTCGGCGCCGCTTTAATCGCTTCTTTATTTAATGGTTTACTCGGCTTGTTATTGGCTTGGGTATTAGTGCGCTACGATTTTTATGGTAAGCGGATGTTAGATGGCTTAGTCGATTTACCTTTTGCCTTACCGACGGCAGTGGCTGGTATCACATTGGCAACCTTGTATTCAACCAGTGGATGGATAGGTAGTGTTCTTAATGATTTTGGTATCAAAGTCGCTTACACGCCATTGGGAATAGTCCTCGCCATGGCGTTTACAAGCCTACCTTTTGTCGTACGCACGGTGCAGCCAGTATTAGAAGAGATCTCCCAAGAGGAAGAAGAGGCGGGGATGACGCTTGGCGCTAGCGATCTCGCGGTGTTTTGGCGTGTTATTTTACCGTCGTTAAGGCCCGCGCTATTGGTCGGCATTGCTCTCTCTTTTACTCGTAGCTTAGGGGAATTTGGTGCGGTTATTTTCATTGCTGGCAATATGCCTTATACCAGTGAAATTACCTCACTGATGATTTTTGTTCGTTTACAGGAATTTGATTTCCCCGCTGCCAGTGCTATTGCTTCGGTAGTATTACTTGCTTCACTCGCGCTCTTGTTACTGATTAATTTATGGCAAGGTGCCTATCTACGCCGAATTCATGGGCGTTAAGGAAAAGTCATGACAGGATTACAACCCAAAAGAGTCGGTGAAACTCCTTGGATAAAGTGGTGCTTAATTGGCTTGGCTTTATTCTGGGTCACTTTATTGTTGATATTACCGCTGTTGAGTATTTTCCAACAGGCCTTATCCAGTGGGCTAGCTGCTTATATCGGTCATTTACTCGAGCCGGATACCCGTCATGCGATCAGTTTGACACTCTTAGTCGCTTTACTCACGGTGCCCATCAATTTGGTCTTCGGCGTATTATTGGCGTGGACAGTCACTCGTTTTGAATTTCCGGGACGCAAAGTATTAACCACTATCATTGATATTCCGTTCGCAGTATCGCCAGTGGTCGCTGGTTTATTATACCTATTACTTTATGGCAGTAATGGATGGCTCGGTGAGTGGCTATTTGAACGGGATTTACAAATCATGTTTGCTTGGCCGGGGATTGTTTTAGTTACGATCTTTGTGACTTGTCCTTATGTAGCGCGAGAATTAATTCCATTAATGCAGCAGCAAGGTCGCTCTGATGAAGAGGCGGCGGTGATCTTAGGGGCATCTTGGTGGCAGTTATTCCGCCGAGTTACCTTACCCAATATTAAGTGGGCATTGATTTATGGTGTGATTTTAACCAATGCCAGAGCAATAGGGGAGTTTGGTGCTGTGGCTGTGGTTTCCGGTAATATTCGTGGCGAAACGAATACTTTACCTTTACACGTGCAAGTATTGTATGAAGATTACCAATCACAAGCGGCTTTCGCCAGCGCATCATTGCTGGCCTTTATCGCGTTATTAACTTTAGTGTTAAAAGCCATCGTTGAGTGGCGACAAGAAAAAAATCAGACCCAAATGAAAAGTGAGTAAGAGACGGTATGAGTATTCGTTTAGATAATATTTCCAAAAGTTTTGGTGCATTTCAGGCGCTGTCACCGCTCTCTTTACACATTGATGATGGTGAAATGATCGGTTTGTTAGGGCCATCAGGCTCGGGAAAAACGACTTTGTTGCGTATCATCGCTGGCTTAGAAGGCGCTGACAGTGGACGGATTCATTTTGGTGAGCGAGATGTGACTCAAGTGCATGTTCGCGAGCGCCGAGTCGGTTTTGTATTTCAAAATTACGCTTTATTTCGGCACATGACAGTGGCAGATAACGTGGCTTTTGGCTTACAAGTGATGGATCGTCGCCAACGGCCATCGGCAGCAGAAATCAGTAAGCGAGTCACCCAATTACTTGAGATTGTTCAACTTGGTCATCTTGCTCAGCGTTATCCTGAGCAATTGTCCGGTGGACAAAAACAGCGTATTGCATTGGCTCGTGCATTAGCGACACAACCGGAAGTCTTATTATTGGATGAGCCGTTTGGCGCGTTGGATGCCAAGGTGCGTAAAGAGCTTCGTCGATGGTTACGTAGTTTGCACCACGAACTTGGTTTTACCAGCGTATTTGTCACCCATGATCAGGACGAGGCCCTTGAGTTATCAGATCGGGTCGTGGTAATGAGTAATGGTCGTATTGAACAAGTAGATACGCCGGTTCAGCTTTATGC
Source organism: Vibrio sp. (assembly GCA_007124475.1). Lineage (GTDB taxonomy): Bacteria > Pseudomonadota > Gammaproteobacteria > Enterobacterales > Vibrionaceae > Vibrio. The sequence continues at coordinate 2,309 of SLFB01000174.1, forward strand.
TCAACCGAACAGTCGTTTTGTGTTTGATTTCTTTGGTAATGTCAATGTCTTTGCTGCTCAGTGGCAAACACCTCATTGGTCAAATGGGCGAGCATTTATTTTGCCGCCTCAGCAAGCCAAGGTGCAACAAAATGGCACATTATACGTTCGTAGTCATGATTTAAGTGTTTCTCATAAACAAACTAGCCAAGCCTGTTTACCTTGTGAGGTTGTGGCTATTAATCCAGTTGGAGCTGAGGTGCGGGTTGAACTGGCCCCGCTAGGATGGCAAAGCAATGAACTATGGGAAGCAAAGCTGACTCATCGTGCACTAAAAGAGCAGCCTATCACGCGTGGAGATACAGTGTTTGCTATTCCACAAGTTGGTTATTTCTTTGCTGAGCAAAACAGCACGCCACAAGTGATCCGTTGGCCATTCTTAGACTCAGATAGCTTAATGTTTGAGATTTAACCTTGATTTTAGTCATCATAAAACACAATGGGTACCGAATGGTGCCCATTGTGTTTTATGATGAGGGGAAAGCAAATCATAGAGGCGAATTGGGAAGTATGGATAAAATAACTATGCTCAGTCAGCAGCTTGGCGAGCAATTACTCGCCACACAGCAAATTATCACCAGTGCAGAATCTTGTACTGGTGGTGGTGTGGCTTTCGCTTTAACAGAGATTCCTGGTAGCTCGGCATGGTTTGATCGAAGTTTTGTCACTTACAGTAATCAAGCCAAACATGACATGTTGGGCGTTAGTTTATCGATGCTCAATGAACATGGTGCCGTTTCTGAGCCTGTTGTTCAAGCTATGGTCCATGGCGCTTTAGCGCGTTCACAAGCCACCATTGGAGTCGCGATAAGTGGCATCGCTGGCCCTACAGGAGCAACTCAAGGTAAACCAGTGGGTACGGTGTGTTTTGCCTGGGCGAGTAAACAAGGTTGGCAAAAAATAGACACCGTTTATTTTCAAGGGGATAGAGCAAGCGTTCGTCAACAAGCTATCATTTATGCGCTACAAATCCTCAGTGATCATTTATCCTCTTTGATTTGAGCTAAGGCGCAAAAATCTGCACCTAATACTGGACACTGTATGAATAAACAGTATAATGAGCGCTAAGTTGACAATAACGTCGCACTCAATTTCAAAACCGAGCACCGCAAGGTGACAGTCTGGAGAAAGTAATGGACGAGAATAAACAAAAAGCGCTCGCAGCGGCGCTTGGTCAAATTGAAAAACAATTCGGTAAAGGCTCTATCATGTTGTTGGGTGATAACCGCACCATGGATGTCGAGACTATCTCAACTGGATCGCTTTCTCTAGATATTGCCCTCGGTGCTGGTGGCTTGCCAATGGGGCGAATCGTCGAAGTCTTTGGCCCTGAATCTTCTGGTAAAACAACGCTGACTCTTGAACTCATTGCAGCAGCACAGCGCGAAGGTAAAACCTGTGCCTTTATTGATGCCGAGCATGCTTTGGATCCTGTTTATGCTCGCAAATTAGGGGTTAACATCGATCATCTCCTTGTTTCTCAGCCTGATACCGGCGAGCAAGCATTAGAAATTTGTGACGCATTAGCGCGTTCTGGTGCTGTGGATGTGATCGTCGTTGACTCCGTTGCCGCATTGACGCCAAAAGCAGAAATTGAAGGTGAGATGGGCGATAGCCATATGGGCCTCCAAGCTCGTATGTTATCGCAAGCGATGCGTAAGCTAACCGGTAACTTAAAGCAATCAAACTGCATGTGTATTTTCATCAACCAGATTCGTATGAAGATCGGCGTTATGTTTGGCAACCCAGAAACAACTACCGGTGGTAATGCGTTAAAATTCTATGCTTCTGTTCGTTTAGATATTCGTCGCACGGGCGCAATCAAAGAAGGTGATGAAGTCGTTGGTAACGAAACGCGTATTAAAGTGGTAAAAAACAAAATTGCAGCACCATTTAAAGAAGCGAATACCCAGATCATGTATGGGCAAGGGTTTAATCGTGAAGGCGAATTGATTGATCTAGGGGTTAAACACAAGCTCATTGAAAAATCAGGTGCTTGGTATAGCTATAATGGCGATAAGATTGGTCAAGGTAAGGCTAACGCATCTAAATATTTACGTGAGCATACTGAAGCAGCAATGACGATTGATAGTAAGTTACGTGAAATGTTACTTAACCCAGTCCCTGTGCCGGTTGATGAGCCTGAATTTGGTGCATTACCGGATCAAGAAGAACTATAATTTGATATTTAAAATAAAGCCCTGCCTTGCAGGGCTTTATTATTGGAGCATGAGTCATGAATTCTTCTTTATTCTCTAGCCGTCGGCAAAGCTCAAATCAAGCCGTCCAATCTAGTGCAAAAGAATCGGCAATGCGCCTGCTTTCAAGGCGCGATCATAGTGAGCATGAATTAAGCCAGAAGTTATCATTGAAGGGCTTTGATCACGCAGCAATTCAAACCGCACTGAGCTATTGCCATCAATACGGCTATTTAGATGATTTACGTTATGCGTTGAGTGTGGTGCGCCAAGGAATAAATAAAAATCATGGTGAACGGAAAATTCGTCAATTATTACAACAAAATCGTGTCGATGAACCGCTGATTAATCGTGCCCTCGCTGAACTAGATCCTGATTGGTTTGAATTGGCAAAACAGTTGGCAGAGAAAAAGTTTAACCAGCAAACCAAGCTTGAACCCAAAGAGCGTGCCAAGCGAGTTCGTTTTTTACAGTCACGCGGATTTAGTTTTGAGCAAATTTCTTACGCCTTAAGCTCGGAAAATTCAATGGAGTAAATTTTCCGCGGCTTTTGAGTTGTCTTTTTTGGTTATTAGAATCGCCTTTTAGTTCAGAAAACTAGGCGAAGTCTTATCCATGCTTTACAATACGCAAAATTCTAAC
>SLFB01000282.1 GCA_007124475.1 Vibrio sp.
CAAAAATCCGTCGCTCATGCTCTTTATCTTTGATGCGTTCTAGTAGAATTTCAAATGCATTTTTACCTACACGACGTTTAGGTTGATGTACGGTCGTCAATGGCGGTGAAAAATATTCAGCTAGCTCAATATTATCGTAACCGATCACAGACATATCATCAGGAACTCGTACGCCTCGCTGCTGTAAGCGGCTAATCAGGCCCAGCGCCATGGTATCGTTAAAGCAGAAGACCGCGGTAGGACGTTTATCCATCGCCAGTATTTTATCGGCAGCGAGTACCGCGGTATCACACTCGAAATTGCCTTCTAAAATCCAATCTTCATTAACGTTTAGATTCGCTTCTTTCATAGCACGACGGAAGCCAGCAATACGTTCTTGGCATGCGGCTTTGACAAAATGGCCACTTAAACAGGCGATCTCACGATGGCCATTTTCAATTAGATATTTTGTTGCTAGATAACCACCTTCTTCAGAGTTATCAATAATTTTGTCGGCTTGTGAGGTTTGCGGTCCCCAGTCCATGATCACTTTAGGAATCGATGGATGACCATCAAGCATTTCGAGTAGTTCTTCAGTTAAATCCGAGCACATAACCAACATACCATCGACACGCTTTTCAGCTAACATGCGAATATAATCGCGTTGTTTTTCATAAATCCCCCCCGTGTTACAGAGGATTAAAGTATAGCCTTGTCGATAGCAATAACTTTCAACGCCATCAATAACTTCTGAAAAGAAGAGGTTCGTCGACTGAGTGACCAACATACCAATAGTACGAGTAGTATTACATTTCAAGCTGCGTGCAACGGCACTAGGTGCGTAATTCAGCTGTTTTACTGCGTCTAATACTTTTTCTTGAGTGGTTTCTGCCACAAAACGTGTTTTATTGATGACATGAGAGACGGTGGTTGTTGATACCCCAGCAAGGCGCGCAACGTCTTTAATCGTAGCCATAAAATTATCCTGTCGATGACTGCTCATTGAGTTATTGAGCAGTGGTTATTGCCCAGCTAGTTGTTTAATCGTCAAACTAAACAAGGCCAAATATAGAGAGTTTTTATTTTAAATAACTATGTTATGAGATTTAAACTTAAGCTTACTCTAGACGGTGTTTGTCATTGTTAGCAAAGGTCAAAGTTAGCTACAGTCAAACTAAAATGCTCAATTTGCAAACGATGCAACTGGTTAATATTGCTCCTGTCATGACTATAACGATCAAGAGAATTGGCAGTAGCTGTCATCGGTGCAATGCATCTAAGTTAATAGAACATGAACCTAAAAAACAAAAGCCGCTGTGTAAAAGCGGCTAACAGAGTCAATTTACTATCATTAATATTAGCCAAGATTCTAGACTGCAAAACATTAAGTCGCAATCAAAATCCATCAATACAGCGCTAGCTTAGCATCACGACAACCAATAATTATTATTATCTTTAGGATAAGAGCAAGTCTTAGCCTCTAATTATAAAAATAAGCACTTTAACTAACTGGGTCACTATTTAATACAATCCGGTGGTTTGTTAAAGAAAGCTCTATACCCTTCCGACTTGAAGCTGCAGGGGTGTTGGCTACGCTCGTTCGCCCCAATCACATAATCTATCTATGCTCATGGGGACTTACTCACTTGCCGCCTACCTGCAACTCCAAATTGTTTGGATATATATCTTCAGGATTTGCCTCAGGTACTTCAAATCTTGATTCATTGATAAGCCAATCTCTTAGGGTTTGCCAAATTAGGCCTAATGATTCATGCCAAAAACGTTCACTTTGCTCTAAGTAGCGAGCTCTAGGTGTATATTTATTCCAAGATTGATGAATATCGGTTTGCGCCAGAAAATTAGTCGGAGCGGGTATCGGAGATAGCCCTGCGGACCTAAATTCATTCATTGCTCGTGGCATATGATTAGCTGAAGTGACTAGAACCAGAGTTCTTTGCTGAACAAAGGCGGCAGCTTGCCTTGCTTCCTCCCAAGTATCTTGCGCATTTTCTAGTAGGATTATATCTGATTTCGATACCCCGAGTGATAGTGCGACCTTGGCTAGCATGCGTGCATGACTGGTATCTGTTCCTCCCGCATAGCCAGATAAGATCAATTTAGAACCAGGGTACATGCGTAAGATTCTGATCCCCTCAGCTAGGCGCATTAATGCTGTTCGACTTAGCTCTGAGGTAGGAGGAATACGGTCATCAATCACATGGCCATTACCTAAAACCATCACATAGTCGATGGTACCCTCAATTGGTAAAAATGCTTCATATTGGCGCTCTAGCGGCATTAAGAGTCGACTAGAAACAGGTTGAAAAGAAATAGCAGTTAGGCTAGTTAATGAAAATAAGACGATGAGGCAGCCAGTTTTACGTTTTGAGGTAAACATAATCAGCATTAACCCCAAAAAGCCGATCAGCAGTAGTGCTGGTAAGGGCATCAAAATGGACGAAACGATTTTTTTCAGCTCAAACATAGATTAAATAGTCCGAAAAAACAGCACTTGATAATAAAATCAGCGAAAGGTTCTTTATTCCTGCTATTCCTATGACAGAATAGCAGCATGATTTAATATAATAACTCAAGCTACTGTGACTGAAGACCGCAATTTCGACGATATTGCCCACAAATTTGCAAAAAATATTTACGGCTCTGACAAAGGTGACATACGTCAAGCCATTGTTTGGGATGATCTTGAGCAAATACTCACCCATTTTGACGGCGCTACTCAGCCACTGCATATTCTCGATGCCGGGGGAGGGTTAGCGCAAATGTCACAAAAGCTAGCCAAGCTCGGTCATCAGATAACGCTCTGTGATCTTTCACAAAAGATGATTAATTTGGCAGCTAAGGACATCGATGATAATGGCCTATCAGCACAGTTTCAATTTATTTGCTCACCATTACAATCTGTAGCTCAACAGCTTACACAACCGGTGGATATCATTTTATTTCATGCAGTGATGGAATGGTTAGCTGATCCTAAACAGGTTTTACAACAACTGCTGCAGTTGGTGCGCCCTGGTGGGATTGTATCAGTGATGTTTTACAACCAGCATGGCTTAGTTTATAAAAATGCTGTCTGTGGCAATATACCGCATATCTTGCAGGGGATGCCGCATCGGAAGCGCTTTAAACTTCAACCATATCAAGGTCTTTTACCTGAAGATGTTTATCGGTGGATCGACGAGGCTGGATGTAGCATTATCGGTAAGTCTGGTATCCGTTGTTTTAGCGATTACATTGGTAATGTTCCTTATATGGGAGAGTATTCGTTTGAAGATCTTTTGGCGTTAGAACAGCGTTTTTGCCGTCAAGAGCCTTACCTGTCCTTGGGACGTTACATCCACGTTTGGGCTAGAAAAACACAACAGGAAGAATAATGAGTGATACGACTCACAATGTGACTGAACAGCCGATTGATGAACTTGTCAGTTGGGTCAAACAGCACGATTTTGCATTAAATTTACCTGCTGAACGCTTGGCCTTTCTTATCGCGATAGCCGTGCTAAGTAACGAAAGGTTTGATGAAGAATTAGGTGAAGGGGAGCTTCACGACGCTTTTGCCATTGTGACGGGCTTATTTGCTGATACAGGTGAGGCCTCCGCTTTTAGAGCCAATAATGCCATTAATGATTTAGTAAAGCAGCGGTTACTGAGTCGCTTTACCAGTGAATTAACTGAGGGCGCGAGTATTTATCGCCTTTCACCTTTAGCCATTGGTATTACTGATTATTACGTCCGCCATCGCGAATTTTCGAAACTTAAACTCTCCATTCAGTTGTCGTTATTAGCCGATGAGATGGCTAAAGCGGTTGAATCAGCGCAACAAGGTGGAACCCCAGGGCATTGGAAAAAGAACGTTTATGGCGTGTTAAAATATTCAGTAAGCGAGATCTTTGATCGCATCGATCTCAATCAACGTGTGCTGGATGAGCAACAGCAGTCGGTTAAGTTACAAATCGCTGAATTATTGAATAAAGATTGGCGAGAGGCCATTCATAATTGTGAAAGTCTACTATCTGAAACCTCATCGACCTTACGTGAACTGCAAGATACCTTGCAAGCCGCTGGCGACGAGCTGCAAACCCAGATACTTGATATACAAGAGAGGGTTTATGGTGATGCAGAGCTTGAATTTATTGATGAAGTACTTTTTGTATTACAGATGAAACTCGATCGCATCATTAGCTGGGGCCAGCAAGCGATAGATTTATGGATCGGATACGATCGCCACGTACACAAGTTTATTCGTACCGCCATCGATATGGATCAAAACCGCGCGTTCAGCCAGCGATTACGCCAATCATTACAAGATTACTTTGCTCAGCCGTGGCTGTTAACCTATGCCGATGCTGAACGACTGTCTGATTTGCGCGATGAAACGCTAACATTACGTAATGATGAAGTGACGGGAAGTATCCCACCTGCAGTAGAATATGAAACCTATCAACAAGTTCATGATGAGTTAGCCGAGCGTATTGCCACTATGCTGCATCAGCATAAGCAACGAGGGCAGGCCATCGACTTAGGGCAGGTGCTTCGTGATTATCTCGCCGCTCATCCAAGAACTCATCACTTTGATTTAGCGAGAATTGTGGTCGACCAGGCCGTGCGTTTGGGCTATTCACAGTCAGACTATCAAGCCATTCAACCTGATTGGCAAGCAATTAACCAATTTGGTGCAAAGGTACAAGCCAATGTCATTGACCGATATTAATCAATATATGCCAGAAAATCTGGCTAAAGCGATTGTTAATCCATTATTTCCCGCTTTAGATAGCCAGCTACGTGCGGGTCGTCATGTTGCTAGCGATGATTTAGATAATCATGCTTTTCTGAGCGATTTTGAATCGGAATTAGCACTCTTTTATCAACGTTATAATACAGAGCTAGTTCGAGCCCCTGAGGGTTTTTTCTATTTACGTCCCCGTTCGACTTCTTTGATCAATCGTAGTGTGTTATCCGAATTGGATATGTTAGTTGGCAAGGTACTGTGCTTTTTGTATCTTAGCCCAGAGCGATTGGCTCAGGAGGGGTTATTTACATATCAGGAACTTTATGAAGAGCTGTTGAGCCTGACGGACGAGAAGAAATTGATCAAATTGGCCACCAATCGCGCTCAGGGCTCAGACTTAGATAAAGAGAGACTATTTGAGAAAGTTCGCACGTCTTTACGTCGGTTACGCCGTCTAGG
>SLFB01000038.1 GCA_007124475.1 Vibrio sp.
AAATATGGCGCGTCCTGGAGGATTCGAACCTCCGACCGCCTGGTTCGTAGCCAGGTACTCTATCCAGCTGAGCTAAGGACGCGAAGCTAATGATTTATTCATTAGATATAAAATGTGGCGCGCTCAGGAGGATTCGAACCTCCGACCGCCTGGTTCGTAGCCAGGTACTCTATCCAGCTGAGCTATGAGCGCGCAGTGTGATACTCATCACATAAAAATCCAGAGCAAGCTATAAATGGCGATGAGGGAGGGATTCGAACCCTCGATACGGCTACAAACCGTATACTCCCTTAGCAGGGGAGCGCCTTCAGCCTCTCGGCCACCTCACCACATTAAGCTCTAAATTATGGCGCGTCCTGGAGGATTCGAACCTCCGACCGCCTGGTTCGTAGCCAGGTACTCTATCCAGCTGAGCTAAGGACGCGCAATGACTTATTGAGATAAATTGCTTTATTTTAACAAGTCCCACAAGATGGCGATGAGGGAGGGATTCGAACCCTCGATACGGCTACAAACCGTATACTCCCTTAGCAGGGGAGCGCCTTCAGCCACTCGGCCACCTCACCGTCTTGCGGAGGCACATATTACGATTTACCCAAAATATGTCAAACACTTTCTTGGTAAAAAAGACAAAAACCAGTTCAACCGTTGTCAATTTAACCAAAGCGCTGAGAAATTACACTTTATAGAAAAGCTCAGCTAAAAACAACTCGTTACCCAACAACCAAGTATTATCGTAACGAATAGATTCAGTTTCAGATGATTTAGAAGACTGAGAACACAAAAACCAAAAAGGCTGACAAATGCCAGCCTTTTAGTATGAGATAATTAGTAACTGCTTGGCGCAGTATTACCATTACCTTTTTCAGCTTGAATACGCATATAAATTTCTTCACGGTGTACTGACACTTCCTTAGGAGCGTTAACACCAATACGTACTTGATTACCTTTTACACCTAAGACAGTGACGGTTACTTCATCACCAATCATAAGGGTTTCGCCAACACGGCGAGTCAAAATTAGCATTCTTTGCTCCTTGAGTATTCTCTGTATTATCTTGCAACATTGCTATTATCTACTAAAAGTTATATTTCCGTAAACTCTATAAGCTTTAAATCAGCCTAAAAAGGCCTGTTTTGCTTCAAAGTCCAACAGCGCCTCAGCGTTAATATAAGCTTCGTGCAAGATATTAGCCGCACTATCGACCATGTGCGGCGCAAGCATTAACATTAATGAGTGTGAGGTAGTAGAAACATAGCGAACATTTATCGCATGTTCCGCGAGCAGTGCATAGGCATGCTCAATTAATGCAGGAGCTTGCAAACCAACGGTTGTTAGTAAACTCACCTGCTCACTATTGCGAATTTTATCGTGAAATACTAGATCCAACTTAGCACAAGTGTCACTTTTTATCACCACGCCAGCACAATCTGCATCCTCGATCACATTCCAAACTTCGATCGCTAACATTTGACACTGTTTAACTAAGCTTGCCAAGCTATCATGATGAACGATCACTAAGCTCATATCGCGCTGTATGGCGAGACCACAAATCATTTGTGTCCCTATCTCACCTTTAATTAAACTGCCGTCATTGATCTCAAATGTCGACAACACACGTAAAGGGACTTGATGCTTCCATGCGTACTGTACGCAAGGTAAATGCAATACTTTCGCTCCTTTACGAGCCATCTCCTCCATCGATGGGAAATCAATCACGTCTAGTTTCTTAGCGTTGGCAACGACCCTGGGATCGCAAGTGTATACGCCATCAACATCCGTGAATATTTGACACTCATCAGCGCTCAGAGCTCCGGCAAGTGTAACTGCACTGGTATCGGAGCCTCCTCGTCCTAAAGTGGTGATATCCCCATTATCATTCACACCCTGAAAACCAGCGACTATCACAATTTGATCTTGCGCCAATAGATCTGTAATCACTCGGGTATCAATATTCTTAATCGTCGCGTCATTGTGTTGATTATCCGTCACAATTTTCGCTTGAGCTCCGGTTAATGAGCGTGCAGCATGACCGAGTTTATTTAACGTCATTGCCAACAGTGCCATAGACACTTGCTCACCAGCAGAGAGCAAAACATCAAGTTCTCGAGCAGTAGGTACGGTATCGATTTGTTGAGCCAATCCCAATAAACGATTTGTCTCTCCTGACATTGCCGAAACAACCACTACAACTTGATTACCATCATTCTTCGCTTTAATGATGTGTTCGGCTACGGTGTGGATTCTCTCAATAGAACCAACCGACGTCCCGCCAAACTTTTGCACGATAAGGGGCTTTTTCACCAGTATTCACCTTCCCAAGACCAAAGTCTCATTAGGTTCAAACAACCTCATAATCAACCTGAGTAATAATCAATCAGTTGATTATTTGTTTGAAGAGTATAAATGACAAAACCAAGTGAGTAATTGGTTTTGGCTAAAAATACCCCAACGACACCACTTGGTTAACCAGATAAAATTACGCTCAATCAATAAACTACTGATTGAGCGTAAATTATCATTTATTACAGACGCTCAGCTACCCAAGCGTCTACTGACTCTAAAGCCGATGGCAATGCATGTGCATCGCTCCCCCCAGCTTGAGCCATATCAGGGCGACCACCGCCCTTACCACCGACTTGTTGAGCAACTAAGTTGACCAACTCGCCAGCTTTAACTTTTGCCGTAAGATCTTTCGTGACACCAGCAATTAGGCCAACTTTATCGTCAACCACATTACCCAGCAGAATGATCCCGCTACCTAACTGATTTTTTAGCTCATCAACCATACCGCGTAGCGCTTTATTATCTGCACCATGTAATTGTGCCACCAGAACTTTAACGCCAGAAATGACTTTAACTTGATCGATCAAATTAGCACTCGCTTGAGCCGCCAATTTATCTTTCAATTGCTGTATTTCTTTTTCTAGTTGCTTACTTTTTTGCGTGGCTTCTATAAGCTTATCTTCATATTTACGTTGCTGAGCCTCGATAGCATCTAATGCCGCCTCACCAGTCACCGCTTCAATACGACGGATCCCAGCAGCAATACCGCCTTCAGAAGTGATCTTAAATAAACCGATATCACCGGTGTGCGACGCATGGATACCCCCACACAACTCGGTGGAGAAGTCACCCATAGATAAGACTCGGACTTGCTCGTCATATTTCTCGCCAAACAGTGCCATCGCCCCTTTTTGTTTAGCGGCTTCGATATCCATAACATCGGTGTTAATCACATGATTTAAGCGAATCTGGGCGTTAACTAAACGCTCAACTTGCTTAAGTTCCTCTGCGGTCATGGCTTCCAAGTGCGAGAAATCGAAACGAAGATTTTCAGCTCTGACTAACGAACCTTTTTGAGTAACATGCTCACCCAACACTTTACGTAACGCGGCATGCAATAAGTGAGTAGCGGAGTGGTTGAGTGAAATGGCAGCACGACGCTCAGCATCGACTATCGCTTCAACTTGATCACTGTTGGCTAATACCCCTTCTTGCATCACACCATAATGGGCAATGGCATTGCCTAATTGTTGAGTATCTTCCACATTAAACTGGCCAGAAGCGGTTTTTAATACGCCGCTATCGCCGCATTGACCACCTGATTCCGCATAGAATGGGGTATTGTCTAAAACAACAACCGCTTTATCACCTGCAGATAAAGCCGACACCGCTTGTCCGTCAATAAACAAACCTGAGATTGCACTGGTTTGCTGAGTGGCGCTATAACCACAAAATTCAGATTGTGCATCAACTTTGATTTGGCTGTTATAGTCAGTGCCAAAATTACCCGCTTCACGCGCTCGCTGACGCTGTGCTTCCATCGCGGCTTCGAAGCCTACCTCATCAATAGTGAAGCCACGCTCACGGGCCACATCATTGGTTAAATCTGCTGGAAAGCCGTAAGTATCATAAAGCTTGAATACAGTTTCACCATCAAGCACAGTACCTTCAACCGCGTCTAACGCTTCATTGAGCATGCTCATGCCGCGCTCTAAAGTACGCCCAAAGTTTTCTTCCTCAATGCGTAGTACTTTTTCAACCAAAGCTTGCTGTTTAGCGAGTTCCTCACCCGCGGTGCCCATGATATCAGCCAAAGGAGCGACTAATTTATGGAAGAAAGCCCCTTGAGCACCTAATTTGTTTCCATGACGCACTGCACGACGAATAATGCGTCGTAACACATAGCCGCGCCCTTCATTGGATGGCATAACCCCATCAACGATCAGAAACGCACAAGATCGAATATGATCCGCAACAACACGTAAAGATTGATTAGTCAAATCTTGGTAGCCGATAACCTCTGCTGCCGATTTAATTAAGCGCTGGAATACATCAATCTCGTAGTTTGAATGCACACCTTGGACAATCGCTGAGATACGCTCGATCCCCATCCCAGTATCAACCGAAGGTTTTGGTAATGGCTCCATTTTGCCATCAGCATGACGATTGAACTGCATGAAGACCACATTCCAGATTTCAATAAATCGGTCGCCATCTTCTTCCGCTGAACCCGGAGGCCCTCCCCAAATATGCTCACCGTGATCGTAGAAAATTTCGGTGCAAGGGCCACAAGGTCCAGTATCACCCATTTGCCAGAAGTTATCTGACTCATAGGCCTTACCGCCTGGCTTATCACCAATACGAATAATACGATCTTTTGGAATACCGATGTGCTGGTGCCAAATATCAAAAGCTTCATCGTCAGTTTGATAAACGGTCACTAAGAGACGTTCTTTCGGTAGTTTAATAACCTCGGTTAAAAACTGCCAAGCATATTGAATGGCATCTTCTTTGAAATAGTCACCAAAGCTAAAGTTACCTAACATTTCAAAGAAAGTGTGATGACGTGCGGTAAAGCCAACGTTTTCTAAATCGTTATGCTTACCACCTGCACGTACGCAGCGTTGGGCTGTTGTTGCTCGAGTGTAAGCGCGTTTTTCAGCGCCTAAAAAGCAATCTTTAAATTGGTTCATCCCAGCATTAGTAAAAAGCAGGGTCGGATCGTTAGCTGGCACCAGTGACGAACTGTCAACGATTTGGTGGCCTTTACTTTCAAAGAATGAGAGGAACGCGCGGCGAACCTCATCGGTGCTCATAAACATGCAGCTCTTCCTGAATGACTCAAGTTAGAATTTTGCGTATTGTAAAGCATGGATAAG
>SLFB01000120.1 GCA_007124475.1 Vibrio sp.
ATCAGCAGATGGAAAAAACCTACCATGCCGTGGTGCGAGGCTGGATTGAGCAAGCGGATGTTTTGGATTATCCATTGAAGGTTGAGTTAGATAAAATCGCCGATAAGTTTGCTCAAGAAGCAAAAGAGCCGCAATCGGCGGTGACGGCTTATCGACCGTTAGCCAACGTTGAAGTGCCTTTTTCTACTGGCAAGTTTGCCACCACACGTTACAGTTTGATGGAATTGAAACCTAAAACGGGCCGTAAACATCAATTACGGCGTCATATGGCACATTTGCGCCATCCGATTGTTGGCGATACCACTCATGGTGATGGTAAACATAATCGCTTGTACCGTGAGCAGTATCAAGTGCAACGCCTGATGTTGCACGCGAGTCAATTACGTTTTATCCATCCTTATACAGAGCAAGTGCTCACTTTAAACGCTGGGTTTGATGAGAGCTGGCAGCGTCTGTTTAGCACTTTTTCATGGCCAGATCCGCAACAAAAAAACCTTCTCGATTGAGAAGGTTTTCTTTTTTCGCTGTGATTACCTAGCCAGATAATCGCGAATCGCAGCTTCAATACCAGCGGCATCTAAACCTAATTCAGCGTGCATCTCTTCTTGGGTGCCTTGAGCAACAAATTGATCTGGTAAGCCAAGGTTCAGGGTTGGTTTAATCTGTTTTTGTGCCATCAAATACTCAACCACAGCCGCACCAGCACCGCCAGCAATAACGTTTTCTTCTAACGTGACCAGTACGTCGTGGTTATTGGCTAACTCAGTGATCAATGCTTCATCCAGCGGTTTTACAAAGCGCATATCGGCGACGGTGGCATTAAGGGCTTCGGCCGCTTGTAAGGCATGAGGTAACAAGGTGCCAAAACTGAGGATCGCCACTTTTTCACCTTGACGGATCAGGCGACCTTTACCAATGGTCAGTGGGGTGAAATCGGTTTCAATCTGCACGCCCATGCCAGTACCACGAGGATAACGCACGGCACATGGACCTTGATGCTGATGACCGGTATAGAGCATTTGCCGGCATTCATTTTCATCTGCCGGAGCCATGATCAATAAATTGGGAATACAGCGTAAGAAGCTTAAATCAAATGCCCCTTGATGAGTTTGACCATCGGCACCCACTAATCCCGCGCGGTCAATGGCAAACATGACGGGTAGATTCATGATCGCAACATCATGGATCAATTGATCATAACCGCGCTGTAAAAAGGTCGAGTAAATCGCCACAATCGGATGATAGCCACTGATGGCCATTCCTGTTGCCAGGGTAACGGCATGTTGCTCAGCAATCGCGACATCAAAATACTGACTAGGATACTCTTTAGAGAAACGTACCATCCCTGAGCCTTCGCGCATCGCTGGAGTGATAGCCATTAATTTAGGATCTTGCGCGGCCATATCACATAAGAAATCACCGAAAATTTTCGAGTACGTCGGTTTACTGTCTGTAGTTTTCGGCAGGCTAGTATGCGTGAGGTCAAACTTGGGAACCCCATGGTAGCCAATAGGGTCTTTTTCTGCAGGTGCGTAGCCTTTACCTTTTTTGGTCATGACATGCAAAAATTGCGGGCCTTTAAGATCGCGCATATTTTTAATGGTCTTAATCAGCTCTAACACATCATGGCCATCAATCGGGCCGATGTAGTTAAAACCAAACTCTTCAAATAAGGTGCCAGGCACGACCATGCCTTTTAAGTGCTCTTCGGTACGTCTAACCAGCTCTTTGATCGGGGGGACACCCGATAAGACTTTTTTGCCGCCCTCACGAATGGAGGTGTATAGACTACCAGACAGTAATTGTGCCAAATGGTTATTCAGAGCGCCGACATTTTCAGAAATCGACATTTCATTATCATTCAAGATAACTAACATATCGGTATCCACATCACCGGCATGGTTCATGGCTTCAAATGCCATACCGGCGGTAATGGCTCCATCCCCAATCACACTGACGACTTTACGGCCTTTGGCTTCCTTTTCAGCGCAGATAGCGATGCCAAGTGCGGCGCTTATCGACGTTGAAGAGTGACCGACTGATAGGGTGTCGTATTCACTTTCTTCTCGCCATGGGAAAGGGTGCAAGCCATTCTTTTGGCGAATGGTGGACATTTGATCACGGCGACCAGTGAGAATCTTGTGCGGATAAGCTTGATGCCCTACATCCCAAAGTAACTTATCAAAAGGGGTCTGGTAGACGTAATGCAGGGCAACGGTTAGCTCAACAGTGCCTAGGCCAGAGGCTAAATGACCGCTCGAACGACTCACTGAATTAAGTAAATAGGTACGTAATTCTTCGCAGAGTTTAGGTAACATTTCTTTTGGCATGCTACGTAATTCGTCGGGCGTATTTGCCAAAGCCAGTGTTGGATATTTCGAAATATCAAGAGTCATAGTAATGCGCGCTTATCGTGTTAGTTTTTGCGCTCGATGACGTATCGGGCGAACTCTTCCAGGTGCTCAGTATTATAGGGAATGGCTTGTAGTGCTTCGAGCGCTTCGTCTAGTAATTGCTGAGCTTTATTCATAGCACCCTCTAGACCCAGTAAGGCAGGGTACGTGCTTTTATGTAGCTGTTGATCGGAGCCTTGGGGCTTACCGAGCGTTTGTGTATCACTGATGATATCTAAAATATCATCTTGAACTTGGAAAGCGAGACCGACTGCCGCGGCATAGCGATCCAGTTGTGGTAAAACCGCTAAGCCAGGTTCACCTGCCGCCATTGCTCCCATACGAATAGCGCAGCGAAGCAAGGCTCCGGTTTTATTAAGATGAATCGTTTCTAATTGCTGTATGTCTATACGTTTATTTTCAGCCGCGAGATCTAAAGCTTGACCTAAACACATCCCTTGTGCTCCTGAAGCTTCGGCCAATGCTTGAACCATCTTGATACGATAAGGTTCAGCAGAAGACGCTAATGAGCCTTGTGCTAAAATAGTAAAGGCTAATGCCTGTAACGCATCACCAGCCAAAATAGCGGTAGCTTCATCAAACTGGATATGACACGTTGGCTTCCCTCGGCGCAACTCATCATCGTCCATGGCTGGTAAATCATCATGGATTAAGGAATAAGCATGGATACATTCCACAGCACAAGCTGGGGTGTCTAAGTCGTCAAGTTGACAACCGAGCATTTGCCCTGTGATATAAACCAAATAAGGTCTGACCCGTTTGCCGCCGAAGAGTAAGCCATAGCGCATGGCTTCGATAAGCGGCAAGGTTGGTGTCGGCAGTTGATTTAACCAGGTATCTAGCTGCTGAATATTTCGCTGTTGAAGTGAGGAAAGCGCCTCGGTCATAAGATTATTACTACTCTTTGGGTTAATCGGTGGGATCAGCAAATTCGGCTAATGGTGCTTGATCATTATTATCGAGCAGAATACGCACACGTTGTTCCGCTGCGTCAAGCTTGGTTTGACCATTGCGGGCTAGCGCGATACCTCGTTCAAACTTCTTTAATGCATCATCGAGTGGAATATCACCACTTTCCAATTGTTCAACTAGCTGTTCGAGCTCCTGAATGGTTGACTCGAAGGACATATTTTCCGGTTTTTTGCTGGCCATAACTGTGTTTCTCTTAAATAATTCACGAAAGTTACCCTAGGGCGATAAGATGGTCAAATTTAACCAAGCAATTTTGTTATCAATGAGACGCTTTTTTCGAGTGTGGGTCAATTTTACGAGTAGTTAAAGGGGGAGAAACCCCGCCGTTATTAATGTTATACCCTTCCGACTTGAAGCTGCAGGGGTGTTGGCTACGTTCGTTCGCCCCAATCACTTGCCGCCTACCTGCAACTCCAAGTTGTTTGGGTATATTTGGGCATGCCGTGTGTCTAAGCAGCTTTATTGCTTGGTTTTTTTGTTTGTAAGCGAGAATAGTGTGCTTTTGGTATAAACTTGAACTACGGTCGCTAAAGGTTTTCCTTTTTTGCCGATAAAATAAGGTAATATCAATAATGCGGATGATAGGCATGAGGAGTGCTTCGTGGATTTAGCAACGCTAGTAGGTCTAATAGGTGGCCTCGCTTTTGTTTTAATGGCGATGATTATTGGTGGCAGCCTTGTGATGTTCGTTGATGTCACGTCGATTTTGATTGTGGTTGGTGGTTCAACGTTCGTGGTTTTGATTAAATTTACCATGGGGCAATTTTTTGGCGCTGCGAAAATTGCTGCCAAAGCGTTTATGTTTAAAGCCGAAGAACCTGAAGATTTGATCGCTAAAATCGTCGAAATGGCGGATGCTGCACGTAAAGGTGGTTTTTTGGCATTGGAAGAGATGGAAATCTCGAACTCATTTATGCAAAAAGGCATTGATTTATTGGTTGATGGTCACGATGCGGAAGTGGTGCGTACTGCGCTTCAGAAAGACATTGTCTTAACCGATGAACGACACGAAATGGGGACCGGTGTTTTTAAAGCCTTTGGTGACGTTTCTCCAGCAATGGGAATGATAGGAACACTGATTGGTCTTGTTGCCATGTTATCGAACATGGACGATCCAAAGGCCATCGGTCCAGCGATGGCAGTTGCCTTGTTGACCACGTTGTACGGTGCCATTATGGCCAATATGATCTTTTTTCCCATTGCCGATAAATTAGCTTTGCGTCGCGGTCAAGAGACACTCAATCGTCGTTTGATTATGGATGGTGTACTGGCCATTCAAGATGGACAGAATCCACGAGTGATTGATGGTTATCTCAAAAACTATATCAATGAGAGTAAGCGGGTGCTTGATGTTGATAATGAGTAGTAGGGGATAGAGCATGGAGGAACAAAAATGTAAGTGCCCACCACCAGGTTTACCTGCTTATATGGGAACCTTTGCGGACCTGATGGCACTGTTAATGTGTTTCTTTGTATTACTACTTTCCTTCTCCGAAATGGATGTATTGAAGTTCAAACAGATCGCCGGCTCAATGAAATTTGCCTTCGGGGTACAAAATCGACTAGAAGTGAAAGATATTCCTAAAGGCACCAGTGTGATTGCTCAAGAGTTTAGGCCAGGTCGCCCAGAGCCAACGCCTATTGATGTTATCATGCAGCAAACCATTGATATAACTCAACAAACGCTAGAGTTTCACGAGGGAGATTCGGATCGAGCTGGTGGTAACCAGCGAGACGACGGTCAGCAAACCGGGGGCGATACTCCAGAAACTTCTACTCAAGATAGCCAAGATAACGAGACAGCAGAGCAACAACAACAGCAATCGGAAGTGTTGTCTGAAGAAATGGAAATCGTGCTCGAAAATATTCAAAAAGCCCTAGATAGAGAAATAGAGCAAGGGGCGGTAGAGGTTGAAAACCTAGGGCAGCAAATTTTAATTCGTATTCGTGAGCGAGGGGCTTTTCCAGAGGGATCCGCCTTTTTACAGCCGCAATTTAGACCGTTAGTGCGGCAAATTGCCGAGTTAGTGAAAGATGTCCCTGGTATCGTGCAGGTTTCAGGTCACACCGATGATTTACAGCTAGAGTCTGAATTGTATCGCTCTAACTGGGATTTATCTGCGCAAAGAGCGGTGTCGGTAGCGCAAGAGATGGAACGAGTCACTGGCTTTGATCATCGCCGTTTAGAAGTCCGTGGCCTTGCCGATACTATGCCATTAGGCCCGAATGATACCGAAGCGCAACGCTCGCGTAACCGACGAGTCGAGATCGGTATCATGCAAGGCAAACCATTATTAAGCGAAGAGATCCCTTCGCTCCAATAGCATCAATCGTCGTCCTAGGTTCTGGAAACCAGAGCCTAGGTCCTAGGTCCTAGAATCCCATCTATCGCCACCATTATGTCACTCACTGTTAAGCGAAGAGCGTTAATAAACCTTGCCTTTTATGATGATTTTCCTTACTGAGTAGATCGTGTATAATCCGCCCCCTTTGCTGATCGCTTGCTGAAGTCAACTGACTTCGCGTGCAGTTCAATACCTGTTTTAATACCAAATATGCGAATGATCCAATGAAACTGATAGTTAAGCCTCATCCTGAAATTTTTGTCAAAAGTGAATCGGTGCGTAAGCGTTTTACCAAGATTCTTGAATCGAATATTCGCAATATTATTAAAAAGCGGACAACAGGCGTGGCGGTTTTTAACCGTCGTGATCATATTGAAGTCAGCGCGAATAGTGATGAGTTCTTTCAGCAAACCTTGGATATTTTGACCACAACCCCCGGTATCCAACAAATTTTTGAGGTTAAGCAGTCAACCTTTACTGATATGCATGATATTTATCTTCAGGTATTGGAAACCAGTCGTGAACTTATTGCTGATAAAACGTTTTCAGTGCGCGCTAAGCGTCGTGGTAAGCATGACTTTTCTTCAATCGAGCTAGAGCGTTATGTTGGTGGTGGCTTGAACCAAGCAGTACCATCGGCAAGGGTAAAACTGACTCATCCTGAGGTTGTGGTTCATATTGAAGTTATCGATGAATTACTCAATCAAGTTATTGCTCGTTATAAAGGGTTAGGTGGTTTTCCTTTAGGAACGCAAGAAGACGTGCTCAGCTTGATTTCAGGTGGCTACGATTCCGGTGTATCGAGCTATTTACACATTAAACGTGGTTCTAAGGTTCATTACTGCTTTTTCAACCTGGGTGGCCCAGCGCATGAAATTGGCGTTAAACAAGTTGCTCATTACTTGTGGAATAAGTACGGTTCTTCTGCCAAAGTGCGTTTTATTTCCGTTGATTTCGAGCCGGTAGTGGCTGAAATTTTAGAAAAAGTTGATGATGGTCAGATGGGCGTTGTCCTCAAACGTATGTTTATGCGTGTCGCTGGGGCGATTGCGGAAAAGTTTGGTATTCAAGCTTTAGTGACCGGTGAAGCGATTGGTCAAGTATCAAGCCAGACCTTAACGAACTTACGTCATATTGATGGTGTTACCGATCGCTTGATTCTTCGCCCGCTGATCAACTGGGATAAAACCGATATTATGAATTTGGCTCGCGATATTGGCACAGAAGATTTTGCCAAGACGATGCCAGAGTATTGCGGCGTTATTTCGAAAAATCCAACCGTCAAAGCGGTACAAGCGAAATTAGAAGAAGAAGAAGCTAAGTTTGATTTTTCTATTCTGGAACAAGTTATTTATAACGCGCGTTTGATCGATATTCGTGAAATTGAAAAAGAAACCCAACAGCAAGTTCCTGAAGTCGAACAAGTCGATGCGGTGCAAGAGGATGCGATTGTATTAGATATTCGTAGTCCAGAAGAAGAGGATGAAACCCCTCTTGAGCTTGAAGGCGTTGAGGTAAAATGCATTCCTTTTTATAAATTGTCGACTAAGTTTGGCGATTTAGACCCAAGTAAAACTTACTTGCTGTATTGTCAGCGAGGAGTGATGAGCCGTTTACAAGCCTTATATTTAAAAGAACAAGGGTTTAACAATGTTAAGGTTTACCGCCCTTAGGTAAATTTAAACCTAGTATGAAACGATCTTTTGCCCAGTTGATGATACTGGGCTTTTTTATACCCAAAGACTTGCAGTTAACATCGCGGCGACTTCAAGCAGAATGGGGATGGCGAATAGATAAAAAAACACCGCCGAAAGGCGGTGCTAAATAATTGACAGACAAGTCAAAAAAATAAATACAGGAAGTTTGTTTTGCCACAAGGGATAACTGTACAAAACAGGGTGGTAGAAACTACCGAACTCGAAAAACGAGCTTGCAAACACAACATCGCAACTGCAAACCAATTGATTGGATAAGAATCAAGCCGTTCAGGTCTGAGTTACGGGATGCAATATAGATTTTCTCTGGTAGCTTGGCAATGGACAATTTATAATGTTTCACATAAAAAAAACTAATCGGTTTTAACGTGTCATTATGTCTAGAAGATTACCTCCACTGAATGCGCTTAAAGTATTTGAAGCGGCCGCTCGTCATTTGAGTTTTACGCGAGCGGCAGAAGAATTATTTGTTACTCAAGCGGCGGTTAGCCATCAAATCAAAGCATTAGAAGAATATCTTGGTTTAAAATTGTTTCGTCGCCGTAACCGCTCTTTATTACTCACCGAAGAGGGGCAAAGCTACTATCTCGACATCAAAGAGGTGTTAACCGCTCTGCTGGAGGCCACCAATAAATTACTTGAACGAAGTGAAAAAGGGGCGCTAACCATCAGTTTACCTCCTAGTTTTGCTATTCAATGGCTAGTGCCACGGTTGGCTGATTTTAATCAACAACAGCCTGACATTGATGTGCGTATCAAAGCGGTAGATATGGAGGAGGGCTCACTCACTGATGATGTCGATGTGGCTATTTATTATGGTCGAGGTCATTGGCCTGGACTACGAGCAGATAAATTGTACCAAGAATTTTTGATCCCTCTTTGTGCTCCTTCATTATTGATGGGGCCGAAACCACTGGTGACATTGAGCGATTTAGCCAAGCATACCTTACTGCATGACACTACTCGCAAAGATTGGAAGCAATTTGCGAAAGAAAATGGCCTCGATGCTGTGAACGTCAATCATGGTCCTATTTTTAGTCATTCAACCATGGTGTTACAAGCGGCAGCTCATGGACAAGGTATTGCTTTGGGTAACAATGTGCTGGCTCAACCTGAGTTAGATGCAGGGCGCTTGGTCGCTCCTTTTGATCAAGTCTTAATGACCAATAATGCTTTTTATGTGGTTTGCCATGAAAAGCAAGCGGATATGGGTCGGGTTGCGACTTTTCGTGATTGGATGTTACAAAAAGCTCGTAAAGAGCAAGAGGAGATTTTAGAGGAGAGCCCCCATGACTCAGAGTGATTGGTTGACGATTGATGAACCAGATGCTACCGATTTATGCGCCAGCATAGCGACTTTTATTTTTGCCCATGGTGCAGGAGCAGGGAAAGATCATCCATTTATGCAAACCATCGCCAGCGGTTTGGCTGCCAAAGGCATTCGTGTGGTGCGGTTTAATTTTCCATACATGATCAAAAGCCAGCAGGATGGCAAACGCCGCCCGCCCGATCGCGCTCCTAAGCTCTTAGAAGCTTACACTCAGGTGATAGAACACTATGCTCCTCAATCTTTGGTGATAGGTGGTAAATCTATGGGGGGACGTATGGCGTCTCATTTGGCTGAACATCCGCAAGTTAGCGCGGTGGCTTGCCTTGGTTTCCCATTTCATCCGCCGGGTAAGCCAGAGCGAAACAAGGGGGAGCATCTTGCCGCGCTCACTAAGCCATGTTTAATTCTGCAAGGGGAACGTGATACGTTTGGCTCAAAAGCTGAGCTAGAATCACAAGCACTGAGTGCTTCCGTTCGGCTACAATTTATCGCTGATGGCGATCATAGCTTTGCACCGCGTAAATCTTCTGGTTACAGTTTAGACGCCAACTTAGCGTTTGCCATTGAACATTTAGCCCAATTTATTATTGAGGTGAGTAATGAAAAATAGCCATTTATTGGCCATTGGAGGCTTAATATGCGGCTTGTCGGTTGCATTAGGGGCGTTTGCTGCTCATGGGTTACAGCATTACCTTGCTGATTATGGTTTAACTGTCTTTCAAACTGCCGTTCATTATCAATTTATGCATGGCTTAGCGATTTTGGTTTGTGGGGTTGCGCTCGGTTTATCGGTGACAGAAAAGTCACGAAACTATTTTGGCCGTGCGGCGATTTGCTTTATCATCGGCATCTTTTGTTTTAGTGGTAGTCTGTATTTGTTGGCGTTAACTCGTGTGTCGTGGATCGGCTTCGTGACGCCAATAGGTGGGTTACTATTTTTATTAGGCTGGTTAATGTTCGTCCTAGCCGCGATTAATATGAAAGAGGTAAGAGAGTGAAACAAGTCATGCTGTACTGTCGTGCGGGCTTTGAAAAAGAGTGCGCCGGTGAAATTCAGGATAAAGCGACACAGCTTGAAGTGTATGGTTTTCCTCGCCTTAAAAATAATACCGGGTATGTGTTATTTGAGTGTTATCAAGCAGAAGATGCAGATAAACTTATCAAAAACATTGATTTTCAATCCCTTATTTTTGCTCGTCAGATGTTTGCGGTAAGCGCTGAATTTAGTGATTTACCGAAAGATGATCGAATCTCCCCGATTATGGATTACTTCAAACAAGAGCAAACCTTTCCCCAGTGTGGTGATTTGCGTATTGAAACGCCCGATACCAATGAAGCCAAAGAGTTGCTGAAATTTTGTCGTAAATTTACTGTTCCACTGCGCCAAGCTTTGCGCAGCAATGGGATATTATTTGCAAAAGAAACGGCTAAAAAGCCAGTATTGCACGTGTGTTTTATTGCCTCTGGCCATTGTTATTTAGGTTACTCTTATAGCAATAATAATTCGCCATTTTTTATGGGCATTCCACGCTTGAAGTTTCCGGCAGACGCACCTAGTCGTTCGACGCTAAAGTTAGAAGAGGCTTTTCATGTCTTTATTCCTCGTGCTGAATGGGACACTCGTTTAGCGTCGGGGATGTGGGCGGTAGATCTTGGTGCTTGCCCTGGTGGTTGGACTTATCAATTGGTTAAGCGCTCGATGTTTGTGCATGCTGTGG
This sequence comes from Vibrio sp., assembly GCA_007124475.1. GTDB lineage: Bacteria > Pseudomonadota > Gammaproteobacteria > Enterobacterales > Vibrionaceae > Vibrio. Next base: position 10,495 of record SLFB01000120.1, read on the forward strand.
ACAATGGCATGATGGCGGAAAGTTTGATGGATACTGGTCAAGTTAAGCATCATATGGAAGATGGCTTTAAGTTTGAACCTCCACGTAAGAACGTCACTTGGATTGTGTGCGATATGATTGAAAAACCGGCGCGCGTCGCTCAACTGATGGGGGAGTGGATCATCAGCGGCTGGGCTCAAGAGGCAATCTTTAATCTGAAATTACCGATGAAAGGCCGTTACGATGAGGTCTTGCAAGACATCGAGAATTTAAAAGACTTTCTGAAACAGAATAAGGTTAAGTTTAGATTGCAAGCTAAGCATCTCTATCATGATAGGGAAGAAATCACGGTTCATATTCAGTCATTGTCGACCATTTCTCCTTACTAAATCGTTGTGTTTTTTGTCCATTCGTTTTGAGCCTAGGCTTGGGGCTCAAAACGGATATCTTGTAAATTAAAACCGAGTTCAATATCGGTTTTTAGCGTCGCTACTTGTTTGCAAATCCGCGCCATTGCTATCTCTTGATCGAGTTTTTTACGATATTTACTGGCCAACTCATCACTGGCGTAAGCCTGTTCTATGGTGGTAAATTGATTGAGTATTGCTTGGGCGGCCTTCGGGCCAATACCGGCAACACCAGGTACTTGACTAGAACTCATGCCCGTTAATCCCCAATAATCCGTCAGTTGGTTTGGTTGTACGCCAAATTCTTGTTCAATAAACGGAGCATCTAACCAACGGTGTTGAAAATAGTCGCGAATCTGCAAGGTGGGCGATAATAGCTGACAATAGCCCTTATCGGTGGAAATGATGGTTACTTTTTCGCCGTGATTGGCCACTTTGCAAGCTAGGGTAGCAACTAAATCATCCGCTTCATCACCTTCGGAAAGTAGTGAATCGATGCCCAGTTCCCACCATGCTTGTTGGATTTGTTCTAAGCCGTTTTGCAAGCTACTGGGCATTGGCTTACGCCCTTGTTTATAGCTAGGGAGTAGCTCCGCACGCCAGCCTCGGTCTTGCAGTACATGATCAAAAACGGCAATCATATGCGTTGGTGCTGACTCGGTAATAATCCGTTGTAAGGTTCGGCAGGTGGTGTTGGCGGTGCGGGTAATATCGTTTTCATCGGGTTGAGCAGAGTGCACTCGACGGATCAAATTTAGCGCGTCAATAATGACAAGATGAATAGACATAATCACCAAAAAATAAGGGCTGTTAGGCCCTTATTGTAATGAAATCAAACCTGAATGCTACGTTAGATTAGGAACTAATTTTATAACAAGGTTCGTAAGCGGTAGCGCCAGGTAGTTTCATACGATGTTGTGCAACAAAGTCACTGAGTAATTTATCCATTTTTTTCATCAGCGCCGGCTCACCATGCAGCGTAAATGGACCTTTACGCTCTATTTCACGAATGCCTTCTGCCTTGACGTTACCTGCCACAATACCAGAAAAGGCCTTGCGTAAATTAGAAGCCAGTACTTCAGGGCGCTGATTAAGATGTAAATCTAAACTCGCCATGCTGTCATGAGTAGGTTCAAACGGCAGTTGGAATTCAGGCTCAATTTTTAGTGACCAGTTAAAGCTATAGGCGTCATCGTGATCTTTACGATGTTGGCGAACCTTTGGCATCGCATCTTTCATAATACGCGCCGCTTTGGCTGGGTCATCGATCACTATGGTGTAGTGTTTGCGGGCCGCTTCACCTAGCGTACTGGCAATAAATTGATCAATAGACCGAAAATACGCTTCGCTTTCTTTAGGACCGGTTAAGACGATGGGTATGGGTTGATCGGCATTGTCAGGGTGCATCATGATCCCCAAAATATACAGCAACTCTTCAGCGGTACCAGGACCACCAGGGAAAATAATCACCCCGTGTGCCATACGAGCAAATGCTTCAAGGCGCTTTTCGATATCAGGCATGATGACCAATTGATTCACAATTGGGTTTGGTGGCTCTGCGGCAATAATCGATGGCTCCGTGAGACCCAAATAGCGTTGATGTTGGTAACGCTGCTTCGCATGGCCAATGGTTGCCCCTTTCATTGGTCCTTCCATCGCACCAGGTCCACAACCGGTGCAAATGTTGAGCTCTCTTAACCCCAGCTCATTCCCAACTTCACGGGTATATTGATATTCGGTTGCATTAATGGAGTGACCACCCCAGCAGACGACAAGGTTAGGCTCGACACCGGTGACTAAAGTGCCAGCATTGCGCAGAATACCAAATACTAAGTTCGTGATATGGCTGGCATTAGTTAGGTTAAGTCGTTGATTTTCAGACAAGTGCATATTGACGTAAACAATATCACGTAGCACAGCAAACAAATGCTCTTGAATGCCTTTGATGATTTGCCCATCGACAAAGGCTTGCTCTGGTGGATTACTTAATTCGAGTTTAATGCCACGTTCACGACGCAATACCGAAATATCAAAGTTTTTATACTGTTCGAGCATTTCTTTCGAGTTGTCGGTATGGCTACCTGAGTTGAGAACGGCCAAACTACAGTTACGGTATAACTGATAGAGCTCACTAGATGCCGTTTTTTTGAGCCGTTCAACTTCAAGTTGTGACAGTAAATCCATACTGCCAGCGGGACTGACTTGAGTGATCATCTTTACCTCCTAGATGATGAGGGCGAAGTGGTGATGGCGGTCAAGGAAAATAAAGACGGCTTATAGCAACCCTTTTCCATGTTGACGCTCACGAAACAGAGCGTTGCGCCTCAATAAGCCAAGTGCCTGAGAAACATCGATGAGTTTATCTTGTGACCAATAGAAAGAATCGCAAACCAAAGTCGCTACAAGATGTGAAATGAGTCACTAAGTTTGCGTGTTTTGATGAATATCTGAGCAGGTTAAGTTATTGCCAGTTAAGTTGATTTGGCCCTGATGGCTTGATTTTTTCTAATCCACGATGAAGACGTTCGAGGACAATCTCTGGGGTATCTGTTTCTTGAAATGCGCTAGACGAGCCACTTAGCGTGATAGTTAATGGCTGATCTCGGAATTTAAACGGTAGTTTAGCAATGGTGTTTTGTATGTTGTTTATCAGTGCTAAGCACTCTTCATCGCTCCGCTCTGGAAGAATTAACATAAATTCTTCACCAGAAAAACGAGCTGCGGTTTCTGTTTTTTCTATCGATTTATGGATTGCGCGAGCGATCACTTTCAAAGCTTTGTCGCCAGCGGAGTAACCAAAACGCTGATTAATCGTTTTAAAAGCATCAATGTCTAACTTAACCAAGCGTAAATTGTGCTGAGCGCGTATCCAGCGGCGATATTCCAGCTCTAATCGGTCGTTAAATGCACTGCGGTTGTACAATTTTGTTAACGGGTCTTGCAGTAAACGTTGCTCTTGATCCTCTAGCCGGCGACGATAATCTTGGGTTAAGTTATTCAGCTCTTCAATATGATGATGGGCGTAATCAAGACGGTCAATCAGTAATTGTTCACGTTGCTCGGCATGAGTCAGACGTTGTGATACTTGCTCGATTTGGACCACAATGTCTGAAAAATCACGATGGAATTCAGGATGTTTTAGCCGCTGTGCTGATAATTTTTGTTTGCCATGGGCAATCAGCTGAGCCAATTCTTGATGCAGCGTGTGGCGATGATGCTGATATTGTTTACTTTGTAAAATATTTGATTGCGAAGTGGTTAAGCTTTTAGATAGAGAGGCGTTTAATTGTGCAAGAAACTTTGTTGAGTGTTGACGTTCATAACGCGTACCATCAATGACCAATCTTAGCACCTGTAATGCCAGCTCCATTAGCGTTTGGTTATCGACACCAAGCAGCAGTTGGTTGCGAATATCAAACAATAAGTCACCCGCTTCGCCATCAAAATCTAGCTCAGTAATAAGATCTTGTAGTTGTCGATTGAGCTGTTGGAAAATAGAACCGTTATTATCATGCTCAGGAGCAAGCCGATGATGAGTTGGATTGTAGGCGATGATTTTGATCGCTTGTTGATAAAGCTTTAGTAGACGAAATAACGTATTTTCATCGTGTTTAATGGCCGTACTGGTAATGCTTTGTAGATCGCGTTTTAGCTTGAGCGGTAGCCCTGGCAGGTGTAGTAAGGTGTCACTACACTCAACAAGTTGCGCATTTTGTTGGTGAGTGGATTTGTCACCAACTAAAGAATGTGATTTCAACAGAGCGCTCCAGTACGACTTAATCAGTTATTGAGCTGCTAGGTCAACAGACCCTAGTAATAAGGTGCTTGCAAACGAGTTATCTTCGTTGCCAAGGGTAACGGTATTACAGCTTAATGACCGAATATCTCAAACGTGAGACATTATTTATTAATTTGTCGATAATACCAAATATTATTGTCCCGTCATCACCACAATGTGTTAACTGCCTAACAATTATCCATTTCTTAGGTGTTTTTTGATTAATGCTTCGTCACTAGAAGAGGAGTGAATCTTAATTAACCCTTGGTCTATCGCTTGTTGACAGGATTTACGCATATTATTTGAAGCAAAACTTGCCGCGGGGGCATTATCGATGGCTTTCAGGTAGACCCAATGGCTGGTTTGCTCGGCAAGACTAAGCTCACGAGCCACTCCCGTTGCCATCAACAAAATATCCAATAGCTCTTTATCGTTGATGGCGGTATAGGCTCGGGGTAAAAAAGGATAATCGGTGATCCCTAAGCGAATAATACGATTTAAGCGCCTTTCAGGTTGGAATTGATCGATCAAAGTCTGAATTTTTGTAAACAGCAGCTCGGGAGCCAGCTCGCGATCAATATTAGGTTCAATATAGAGTAAATTGGCATCAGAAAAGTGATAAAGTCGAGTTGGCTCATCAATATGCTGCGCTAAATATTGACCAAAGGCATGCTCTAGCTCGACACCAGCGCTATAGCCATGTTGTAAATACATGTTACGTAGAAACGGAATATCGATCATCGCAAAGCGAAGTCGGTCATTAAGTGGCTCATGGATAAGTTCACCAATTAACCACTGCTCATAGTTATTACTACTGCGTTGTAATGATGACAGTAATTTAGCGTTGAGCATTCTTAGATTGGGTAACTGAGAGCGTGAATGGGTAAACAGACGCGTATTTAACTCATCAATTTCTTCTTGCTGCGTTTGGATAATATAGCCACGGCGCATGACATAAAGAAAAAGTACTAAGCTGGTTAAAAATAATGTGAAAGCAATTTTTTGAAATTTACTGTATTCACGTTGGGTAGCTTGCAGCGCTTTTTCTTGGCCGACTAAATGTAGCGTTTGTTCTACAAACTCCTTTTGCTGGCGAAAAGCATCCTCACTGATTTGATTTAACTGAGCTTGGCGATGTTGAGCCAGTTGTTGGCCTTTTTTTAGCCACTCCAGTGCCTTAGCATAATGACCTTGTTGCTCATTAGCTAAAGAGAGTAAATGATAAGCCCGCTCTTGTAATGCTTGGTCGGTGAGTGATTGGCTTAGGATCAGTGCTTGTTGGGCGGCGTCAATGACTGATTGTGTTTGATGTTGAGATAGGGCTAATTGTGCACTCAGTAGCGATGCTCTTACTTGAGAATAACGATTTGGACTTACCGTTAATAACTCTTTCGCAACCGCTAGATATTGCTCCGCTAATGTGTAGTTATACAGCTCAAGATAAGTAGCCGCTAAACTTAGTCGTACATCAATGACCCCTTTAGGATTGAGCTCGTTATTTTCGTGGTCAAGCGCATTGAAATAATGCACTAAGGCGAGATTATACTTACCTTGTTCAAAATAAATATCTCCCATACGTTGTAACACCGAAACCAGTAGCGGTGATTGGGGATAGTTACCATAAAATTCGGCAGATTGAGATAAGTGGATTAAGGCTTTATCCAATACTCGGCGCTCATGGAAGAGTTGTGCAAGCAAATAATTGGTTTTAGCTAGTTCTGCGCTGGTATTGGCTTCTATTGCTCCCCAATAAGCGTTCAATAGGGCTGAAAGTGATAAATTATACAGCTGATGGCGAAGATAATGACTACCTAAGGTAATATGATACTCAATCGTTGCCCTTTGATTATTTAGGTTATCTAAGTAAAGCTTGGCGCGCTGAAAAAGATCATTCGCAACCTCTAGCTCATGATTAAAGGAAGCAATATCAGCCAATAACATGGTTGCTTGATAATTCAATTGGTTTGATAGGCGGTGATGTTCATTCAGTAATTCATTTTCAGTGATGAGTTGCTGCAGATTATTGCGCGCCAGAGCCTTATCACGATCAATTAGCCAGTGAAGACGGATGGATTCCAGTTGGATATCGACGTCTAAAAAATGCAGCTGGTGCTCTTGGGTCAGTTGTTGTGCTTCACTAAGAGCCGTTAACGCGGCAACTGGGTTACCAAGTGCCAGTTCAGCATTGGCCAAAATTTTCAGTGCTTCCACCGAGCTGGTTGGAGTGCGTAAACGATGATCGGTTTCTTCACGACTCACATTAGAGGGTGTTTTTTCTGCTTTATCAGCGAGTTTGCGTTGTTGTAAATACTCTTTAATCAGCGCTTGGGCTTGCGTCGGTGAAATATCGACCAAGCTGTGCGCTTCGTTAAGGGCAGGGATGGCATACATAGCTGCCTTCGTCACTGTTGGTAAACAGACAAGTAATAGAAAGACATAGGGGATCCAACGAGAAGGCAGCATGTTATTAAGTCCTTTTATTGGCGAGCCATGCGCAAATTGTGCTCAGGTGAAGGCCGTTCGGTTGAGCGGAATGGATTGATGTCTAAGCCGCCTCGACGTGTGTAACGCGCGAATAC
>SLFB01000040.1 GCA_007124475.1 Vibrio sp.
GAAGAAAAAAAGGGCAAAAATGTACCCTTTTTTTCTAAAGGATTTAATCAAGAGGCCGTTAAAGGATACGAGAGAAATGGGGTATACCGACGAGAGGTGAGAGACTCGGAGGTATGCCAACTATCCCGCCTAAGGAGATCAAACTATGGCAATTAACGTTAACACTAATGTGTCAGCGATGACGGCGCAGCGTCATTTAAATAGCGCCGCTGACGGTGTACAAAAATCGATGGAACGCCTGTCATCTGGGTATAGGATTAATAGCGCCCGTGATGATGCGGCCGGTTTGCAAATTTCTAACCGACTCACTTCGCAAAGTCGCGGTTTAGATGTGGCGGTGCGGAATGCCAATGACGGTATATCCATTGCTCAAACCGCAGAAGGTGCGATGAGCGAGAGTACTAATATCTTGCAACGTATGCGAGACTTGGCACTACAATCATCCAATGGCTCAAACTCACGTTCTGAGCGTGTTGCGATTCAAGAAGAAGTTACCGCACTCAATCAGGAGTTAAATCGGATTGCAGAAAGTACGTCATTCGGTGGTAACCGTTTACTCAATGGTACCTTCGGTAGTAAATCATTCCAAATCGGCGCAGAGTCGGGTGAAGGGGTGTTACTAACTATTGGTAGCATGCGCTCCGATACGGAAGGTATGGGCGGAACAGCCTATCGCGCAGAAGACGGTAAGGCTGCAGATTGGCGCGTTGGTACGGCAACTGAACTGACCCTTAACTATACCGATAAACAAGGTGAAGCCAGGGAGCTAACTATTAACGCGAAAGCAGGGGATGATTTAGAAGAACTTGCTACTTACATTAATGGTCAAAGTGAAGATATTAACGCTTCAGTCGGTGAAGATGGTAAGCTTCAGTTATACGCGTCTTCACAAAAAGTTGATGGTGCAGTGACTATCGGTGGCGATCTTGGCGCAGAAATTGGTTTTGGCACAGGGCAAGCTGTTAACGTTAAAAATATTGATGTTACCACCGTAGCGGGATCGCAAGAGGCGATTTCGATTCTTGATGGTGCATTAAAATCAGTGGATAGTCAGCGCGCGTCATTAGGTGCGTTCCAGAATCGGTTCTCGCATGCGATTTCTAATCTTGAGAATACTAATGAAAACGTTAATGCTTCACGCAGTCGTATTCAAGATACCGATTATGCGCGTGAAACAACCGCAATGACTAAGGCTCAAATTTTGCAGCAAGCCAGTACTTCAGTCTTAGCTCAGGCTAAGCAAACGCCATCTGCTGCTCTGAGTCTATTGGGTTAATCGAGAGGTGTCATAGTTTATAGGTGGTTTTAAGCATATTTTTGTTTACACTACTTATAAGGTGGAAGGGAGATTGTTATGGAAGTACCATCCTACACATCGAACATCCAGCCTTATGGCTCGCAAAGTGGCACAAAACTTGTATCAAGTGGTGACGGTAGAAAAGGTGTCTCTTCGCAGGAAACGAACCGTAATGTGCATCAGACTGAAAAAGCCAATGCGCAAATTTCTGAGCAATTAAAACGTAGCCAAGAAAAAGCATTGCAAGCCGCAGTTCAACAATCTCAAGAAAGAGAGCGTTTAAATGAGCAGCAGCGTGCAGTGGTTATTGAGAAAATGGATGAGTTTGTCAATTCTATCAATACAGGCCTTGCGTTTCGATTGGATGAGGAATTAGGTCGTGATGTTGTGACGATTTACGAAGCCTCAACCGGTGACGTAATTCGTCAAATCCCTGAAGAAGAGATACTTGAAGTGTTACGGCGTCTCTCGCGTGAGCAGAGTCCAAAGTCAGGTTTGCTAGTGATCAAGGCGTAATCGCAATGTTGAGGTGATTGGATGAGTTTAGGCCCAATGGGGATGAATAGTGGTTTTGATATCAATAGCGTAGTAAAAACGCTTGTCGATGCTGAGCGGATTCCGAAGCAGCAAAGTATCGATAATCGTCGCTTTGATAATCAGGCTAGTATAAGTGCTTATGGGCGGCTCAGAGAATCATTAGATACCATGCGAAATCTCATGGCGAATTTTCGTCAAGAGCAGGCGTTTGCTGTGCGCAAAGTTGACACTTCTAATGACCAGGTTGTTTCAGCTACTGCATCAACCAATGCAATTGCTGGAAGATACTCTGTCGATGTACTGCAGCTTGCCCAAAGCCATAAATTGGCGTCAGAAGTGATAGCTACTGACACCAGATTTGGCCAAGGTAAGCTGCAGATATCTCTTGGTTCAAGAGATTTCACCCTTGATGTGGACGACAATTCACGTTTGATTGACGTGGTTCGTGGCATCAACAACCACAATCGAAATCCTGGTGTTAGAGCGTCAATCATCAACGATGTTGAAGGGCCACGCTTGATTTTAGCCTCAGATGTTTCTGGGGAAAAAAATCAAATTTCGCTTCAAGTTGACGCAGAAGCGGGTAACGCATTAAAGCGTCTAGAATACAAAACGCTAGAGCAGCGAGTGAAAGATTTAGAAAAAGCTCGTGCTGAAGCTCAGCAAATTATTGCCCCCTTGACCCCCGAACAGCAAAAAATGGCGGCTCAAGTGGCAGAAAAAATTGGTGCTGCCGCTCGTGAAGTGGATCAAGAGCTGGCCGCGCAAGCCCAACAGGCTGCCCAAATCGCTGATCCATCAGCGGATGATGCTGATGATATTTCCCCTGCTGCTATTCAGGCAGCGCAAGACACTACTCGTTATTTGAGACCAGAAGAGCGAATTCCCGGCTGGACAGAAACCGCGTCAGGAACGTTACTGGATTCTTATTCAGAGCCAAAACCAGAACTCGATGCTGATGGCCTTGCCAAAGCAGCCGATATTCCGGGGTGGTCGAATACCGCTTCAGGCACCTTACTGGATTCTTACGTTACTCCTAAGGAAGCGCAAGCAAAAATTGAAGCTCGCCTGGCCCAAGAGCAAGAAGCCATTAAAGAAGCCATTAGAAGCGGCAATATGACTCCAGAAGAGGCCAAAGAAGCAGAAAGAGCAAAACTGTCTCCAGAAGAGTTGGCCGTATTGGAAAAAATGGAACGGCTTCAAGGGCAGCTTAGTGTCGCTCAACAATCATTTGAACAATATCAAGGGATGGTGCAAGTTCAAGCTGGCCAAGATTCATTAGTGCTCCTTGATAATATTGCTACCTTAGCCAGTGAAAACAACGTAATTGAAAATGCGATTGATGGGGTTGATCTGACTTTAAAAGGCAAAGGTGATGCTCGTCCTGCAGAAATAAATATAGAGTACGATAGAGATAGCGTACGTCAAGATATTGAGCAGTTTGTCGCAGCCTATAACCAGTTCCATCAAATTAGTCAGGAATTATCAACTGTTGACCCCAATACAGGACAAGCAGGACCTTTAGCGGGTGATAGTATTGTGCGTAGTGCTAACTCGCGGCTTAAGTCTGTGTTTTCATCACCGATTGAACAGGCGCCAGATAACTTAAAAAGTTTGACTGAGTTTGGTATTACTACGACTCGCCAAGGAACTCTAGAAATAAATTACACTATGCTCAATCGCCAATTGAATAACAATTTTACTCAATTGGGAGAGTTCTTTGGTGGTAGCCAAGGCTTTGCTCGGCAAGTGGAATTGGCGGTTCAAGGATTAACCGGTGCAACAGGGTCTATCCGTACTAGAGAAAACAGTCTTACCGAACAAAATCGCCGTTTAATCAATGATCAAGATAATCTTGATCGGCGTATGGATGCCTTACAACAACGTACGCACGCTAGGTTTGCTGCGATGCAAGATGCGACTGGAAAAATGCAATCACAGTTAGCTGGCATGATGAATGCATTGGGTTAATAGACTATGTACGATCCAGCAATAGATCTGCAGCTATTGTTTGATGTTAATCAGCAAATCAAACAAAAATTAGCAATTGATGATTTTAGTACTGAAGAAATCCATCAACTGGTCGATACTAGAGAACAAGCAGTGGCGAAACTGTTACTGCATATCAAAGGTCACCCAAACTTTGCACATTCAGAGCAGTGGCTAAGTGCAATAACAGAAACACAAGCGCTTGTTGAACTGATGAATAGCAAGACAAAATCGATAGGCCAGTCATTACGCAAATACCGCTATGGTAATAAATCAGTTCAACAATACAAAAAGTTTACATAAGAGGAATACTATGCGTGGTTCTTTACAAGCGTACAAAAAGGTATCAGTTGATAGCCAACTCAGTGCTGCATCACCGCATAAAGTGGTTCAGATGCTGATGGCTGGAGCTATTGAGCGCTTAATCCAAGGAAAAGCTGCAATGCAACAAGGCAATATTCCGGTGAAAGGTGAACGGCTTGGTAAGGCTTTAGATATTATAATTAGCCTACGTGGTTGCTTATCGATGGAAGATGGTGGTGAAATTTCAACAAATCTTGATCAATTGTATGAATTTATGATCTCACAGATAACCACAGCTAATCAAACTAATGAGTCTCAGCCCCTTGATGATGTCATTGATATTTTACGTGAAATCAAGTCGGCATGGGACCAGATACCTGTCGAGTATCACAATTTGACTGCAAGTGAAGTAGGAATATAGTTTTTATATTAATCTTTCAACCAATATCACATCCGCTAAATGCTTGGTTGCCTTATTTTTTTAATTAAATAAAATAGAAAGCTACTGATTGGCCGAGTGGCTTTTTTTGTTGCTGAATTTCACACGTTGTCTATTGTTTACCGTCGCTAGCTGCTCATTTGGCTATCGCTGAGTAGATAATCGGTGACAGTGCGAGCACAACGTTTAAAATTTAAGGCAAATATTTTCACCTATGCAAGGTTTAGCAAAACTACTTGTCATTGACGACGATCCTGAAGTTCGTCAAAGTATCAGGGCTATATTAGAGTTTGTTGGGGAGTCATGTGAAGTCGTTGATACTCGGCTAGCGATGCTAACAGACTGGTCTGAATCAGGGTTAGCTTGCATTATAGGTACAGTCGACAGCGATTTATCTGATAACTTGACCTCAAAGCTCTGCCAAGCTCATCATATTCCTCTTATCGGCCTGCGTCATACATCTGTTGTGATGACAGAGCTCAACCATTTCATTGGTTTTTTGAGTTACCCTTTTGATTATGCACAGTTATGTGAATCTTTACGGTACTGTA
>SLFB01000053.1 GCA_007124475.1 Vibrio sp.
AACTGCTCAGTTGGTACGACAATAGCGACAATAGTTTCATCAAAAATAATCGCATTTTCATTGATGATACGTTGATACGCTTCAACATCAGATTGACCGATACCACTGCCCTGCTTAGCGAGTTCAATCAAGGTTAAACCTAAATCGGCAACTTTAATGGCAGCTTCTGCAACTGGCACTGTTTCTACCGACGCCACATTTGCCGCGAAAATAGGTTTGGCTTGCTGCGCCGCTAATTTAATATTTTTATAATGCATCGCTAACGCATCCAACGCAGTTATATCACTTTGAGCATAAGCCACAACCAAATCTTGCATCTCGTACACTACTAGGCTTTCTACTGGTAATGCGTCCGCAAAGCGGTTTACTCGTTCGTACTGGTTGTATAAATCGCCTTCGTTTGGTGTAGCGATCCACTTCTCCCAGTGACGAGCGTAGTATTGAGCTGGCTCAATGTACTTCGCTAACGTTTGTAGCGGTGTTTCGTCCGCACCATTGGCAAGACGTTTCAACATCATATTGGCATCGGCATGATGACGCAAGCCAAGGGAAATCTCAGACCATGTATCTATTACCTTCATGCGCCTGTACATGCTGCGTTCATCGGTTAGGTCTTGACTCGACCATAGACGCTCAGCAATGGCGTAGCTTCTCGGCCATAAACGTTGTTCGATGGTCATTGAATCGAGGTTCTCTCCCCAAATGGTGATTTCTCCCCCCAAGATTAGCTGCTGTTCTTTCTCGGTCAGTTCTGCCGGATAACCGCCATTAGGCTCGGGAATTACACTACCTTCCATGTCACTGCTCGCCACTAAGTCTCCAGTTGTAGGCCAACGAACATTGCCAATCAACTGGTAACTACTATCTTTCAACTTGCCATCCGCAAAGTCATAATTGAACTCGGTGTAAGACATAAAATTATCGAAGTGGCCTCTAAACTTCACATTCGGTAGGTACTCGATGATGAACACCTCTTCGCGGGACTTACCGCTGTAATCGGTAAACGCACGGTAGCTGCCGTCTGTCGCTTTAATAATGGTTAGATTACCTGTACGCGGACCACCTTTGTTGCGCGGTTTCACCCAATTATAAGTCGCGAATTTCTCATCTTGATATAGTTGGTCATCTACCGTAATTCCTTTCGGTATTGGGTCATTGCGGTAGTGATAGCTGGTTGGTTGCGGCTGGTCTAGGTAATAACCGGTTGAGAGAATGCCTTGGTAGCCCTCTTTTGCTGCTCGACCAATACTGTCGTGCCCTTGCCAGCTTTGAATCGCAATCGAGGTGGGAAGATCTTGGTGCCAGATTTCATCCCAACCTGTCATCTTCTTGCCACGTGCTTCCAGCATTTGTTCAACCTTAGTGTTCAAATACGATTGCAGACCACGCTCACCATCTAAGTTATTGTCTTTGATAAATTGCTGAATCTTAGGGTTGTCTTTCCACTGTTGGTAATTAGGCTCATCACCGCCGATATGGAAATACTCATCTGGAAAGAGCTCGACCACTTCGTCAAACACGCTCGCCAGCATCTTGTAAAGTTCGGGATTGGTAGGGTCCATTAACGGTTCAAACACACCCCAGCCACGTTGGTGCGGATAAGATTGCTCACCCATACCAGACATCAATTCAGGGTATGCGTGCGCCACTGCCGAAGCATGTCCCGGCAAAGAGATTTCAGGGATAACTCGAATGCCAAGGTTACGCGCATAATTCACCACATAGCGAATTTCATCTTTGGTGTAGTAATCACCATCTGCGGTGTCTTGCCACAGTTTTTGGTAATTATCGAGTTGGATACGGATCGCTTGGTCATCCCACATATGCCAATGGAAGACATTCATTTTTGCTGATGCCATCGCATCGAGTTGGCGAAGGATCACATCGAGTTCAATAAAGTGACGGGAAGTATCGTAAGAAACACCACGCCAAGGAAAACGCGGCTCATCTTGAATCGACACTACAGGAACAAAGTACCCTGTCGCATCCGTAGTCACTAACTGCAAAAAGGTTTCTAAACCATGGAAAGCACCGTAAGGGCGTTCGGAGCGAATGATGATCTGACCATTGCGCGATTCCAGTTGATACGATTCATCACTGTTAATGTCTTGCACCTCTGACTTCGGCGCATTGCGAATATCAATCACCAAGGTTGCGTCTTTTTCCGACTCGGCATGCCAGTTCAACATGGGTAAGCCAGTTTGGCGATATAAACGCTCCATAGTGCGCTTTATGTTGAACTGCACCCGCGGTGAATCGTAGCCTTTGATGTAAATACTGAAGGATTTATCCAGTGAGATTTTCCCCTGCCCCAGCTCTACATTTTGTGGGTAAGGCATTAGGTTAAGATCGGTGTTGGTAGTCATCGCCATCGCTGCCGTTGGAATTGTGATTAAGCCTGAAATGAGTAGTACTAATGTTCCTTTGTTCATCCGCGCCATCCTATCGTTGTTATTCAACCCGAGTCACTCTGTTTCAAAGAAGCATGTGACTCGGTCAAAACACTTTGTTCGAGTTATGCGACCAGCTCCACCGCTTCACGAACCAGCTTGCCAATCTCGTCCCACTGTTCGTTTTCAATTAAGCTTGGTGCAACCATCCAAGTACCACCGCAACAAACCACACGGTCGATGGCTAAGTAATCATTGACATTATTTTTGCCAATACCGCCCGTCGGCATCAAACTCACATCGACATAAGGTGCCAGTAGCGATTTCACCATCGCAATACCGCCGCTCGCTTCCGCAGGAAAGAATTTAAGGAAGGTCAAACCCAGCTCAAGTGCTTGTTCAACCTGACTTGGACTGTTCACGCCAGGTATGATTGGCATGTTGATTTCTTGGCAGCGACGTACCGTATTTGGATTCAACCCCGGCGCGACAATAAACTCTGCACCCGCGTCTTTCGCTTGGGTAATTTGCTCTGGCGTCAGTACCGTACCAGCACCGATGCACATTTGCGGATAAGCGTCACGCATGGCTTTAATCGCATCGGCTGCCGCTTCTGTTCGAAACGTCACTTCTGCGACTGGCAGACCGTTTTCTACTAGTACTTTCGCCAATGGGATCGCGTGCTCAACCTTGTTGATTTGAATAACTGGAATAACTTTGAATTGCTGAAGTCGTTTAATCATTGCTTGGGACATAATACGTTCTCGGAAGTTATCGAATGAGATGAGTCATGGCGTCGTTTGGAATGATCGCGCCAGGATATTGAATAACGGTTGCGGCTAGTGCGTGACCGAGTTGAGCAGACTGCTCACAGCTTTGTCCGGTCAGTCGCCCAGCTAGATAACCAGCGGCAAAGGAATCGCCAGCGGCACAGGTGTCGATCACTTTCTCAACCTTCTCGGCAGCTACGTAAGCGCTTTGCTTTTCTACGTTTTGATGCCTGAGGTTTTGTTTGTCATCACATTGCGACCAAACCAGTTTGCATGGTTCGCAACCACGTTTGATCACGATTTCTGGGCAGCCAAAACGAAGGCAGCGCTGCTCGGCACTTTCTTCTTCCCCCCACACTAAGACATCATCGTCTTCTGTGATAAGTGCAATGTCGACTAAAGGCAGAATTTGGCTGTACCAATGTTTCGCCTCTTCTGCAGACCAAAGTTGAGGACGGAAGTTATTATCAAAGATAATTTTGCCTCCACCTTGTGAGAACAGACTTAACGCCTTTTTAAGTCTTACCTTGCTATCGTCATTTAAAATCGCAATGCTGATGCCACTTAGGTAGAGGTAATCCAGTTCTTGGTTCGTAATCGCAGACTCTAATTTATTGAGCAAGGAGGTAGAGAAGTAGCTTTTAACAGCTGCGCTGTCACGCCAATAAAGAAAGCTGCGCTCGCCTTCTTGATCTGTCTGCACCATATACAATCCCGGCAATTGAGCTGGGAAGATCTCGACAAGATCAGTTGCAATGCCTTCTTGTTGCCAGTTTTCCAGAAGTTTTTGAGAAAGCACGTCTTCCCCAAGACCGGTCGCGTAAGACACTCGGACTGGTTGCTGACTAGTCAGGCGAGAGAGGTAAAGCGCAGTATTGAGCGTGTCGCCCCCAAAGCCTTTGCGAATTGGGTCGCCACTCAGTTCAATCATGCATTCGCCAAAGAAAGCAATTTTAATATGGGATGAATCCGTCATCGTTCACCTAATTTGGATAGATTTAGAATGGTGGCTCGGGGGAGCCAACCGTTTAAGTAACCAAAGCCTACCGCGCCCATACTTGAGCCCGTGCCAACCATGGTTGCTATCGTGCTACCTAATACGAGAAATAGAGGAAAGCCTCGACCACCGAGTAGAAAGTCTTCACCTGATTTTTGGTTACGAGAAACAAACCACCCCAACCAAATTAAAAATAAGACATACGCACCAAAGCCGGTAAGAAATAGTGTACTGTTCATTGAACACCTCTTATATAAAATCCATCTTTCAGATTGATATAATCCCAGCAGCAAGTATTAGATTTTATTCCATATATTATCTAATTTTATTTTTATAGCTTTCGCTAAATATATTACGCACTACTGCTTTATGAAATTATATTTATGTAGGGAGTGAGAGTGCCGAAAGGGTAATAACAAGAAAGTAATTATTTCCGGCACTCTATTTAATTTAATTAGGTAAAGTGTGATTTCTATCGGCGATCTTCGCGATAGCAAGTCACATCGACCTCAACTTTCACGTCCACCACGAGATCACACACCATGCAAATACGTGCAGGTGGGTTATCACCGAAGAACTCTCTGAATACTTTGTTAAACGATTGGAAATAACGAGAATCTGTGAGTACCACTTTTACGTGTACCACGTCAGCTAGCTTGTAGCCTGCTTCTTCCATAATATCGACGCAGTTTTGAATCGCTAAGCGAGATTGGTCGACGATACCGCCTTCTACCACTTCGCCGTTAGTCATTGGTGTTTGACCTGATACATATAAAAAGCCACCCGCTTCTGTTGCACGTGCAAATGGTAAATGTTGACCGCCAGTACCTAGGCCACCTTCTACACCATAACGTTTAATTGACATAATATTCTCCAGTGATAATGCTTAATTTATAAAATTAATTAATTTTATAAATTA
>SLFB01000114.1 GCA_007124475.1 Vibrio sp.
CTAGGTTCTGGGTTCTGGGTCCTAGAGTCTGGTTTCGCTTTTCCTAGGATCTGCTTTCCTCTAGGCCTCTCCTTTCCTAGCACCATTTTCAGATAAAACTAAATGCTAGCTTCAGCCAACAACATTCGTTCAAAAAACCACCCAACCTAGTCATTAGACCAGTAATTTGCTGCCATTTGCGACGAATTAGCTATAATCATGGGCAATTTCATAAAAACAACTTACTTTTGACAAAAAAACTGGCTCAAAAGTACCATAATATGAAATGATACTAGAACTGCCCACGATAGAGGATGATAGCTACATAATGAGCGCTAAATCACGCATTCTTGTCCTTAATGGTCCAAACTTAAATCTATTAGGTTTACGTGAACCGGAGCATTATGGCGCGCAAACTCTCGAACAAATCGTCGAGACATTGCACCAACAAGCCGCTCAAGCCAATATTGACCTAGAGCATCTGCAATCGAACCGTGAGTATGAGTTGATCGAAGCTATCCACCAAGCGCATCAGCATGTGGACTTTATCATCATCAACCCCGCCGCTTTTACCCATACCAGCGTTGCTCTACGTGACGCTCTACTTGGCGTCGGCATCCCTTTTATTGAAGTGCATTTGTCCAATGTGCATGCACGAGAACCCTTTCGTCATCACTCCTACTTGTCCGATAAGGCATTAGGGGTGATCTGTGGCCTAGGCGCACAAGGTTATCAATTCGCGCTATCTGCTGCGATTCAAGCGTTAAAAAGCCAAACACACTAACACTCAACCGTCCGCTATGGACTGTTTTACTGACCAGATAAAAGAGAATATGACCATGGATATCCGTAAAATAAAGAAGTTAATTGAATTAGTTGAAGAGTCTGGCATTTCAGAACTTGAAATTTCTGAAGGTGAAGAGTCGGTACGCATTAGCCGTCATAGCCCAGCACCAACCACTCAAGTTCATTATGCCGCTGCACCAGCTGCCCCCGCTCCAGTTGCGGCAGCACCAACTAGCGTAGCCGCAGAAGCGACTCCAGTCGCCGCGACACCAGCAGGTCATCAAGTGCTTTCACCTATGGTAGGTACTTTCTACCGCTCACCAAGCCCTGAATCGAAAAGCTTTATTGAAGTGGGACAAAGTGTTTCTGCCGGTGACACGCTATGTATTGTTGAAGCCATGAAAATGATGAACCAAATCGAAGCGGATAAATCTGGTGTTGTTACCGCTATTCTTGTCGAAGATGGTCAGCCAGTTGAATTCGACCAACCACTTGTTGTGATCGAATAATCGAGGCTAAACGTTATGCTAGATAAATTAGTCATCGCGAACCGAGGCGAAATTGCGCTTCGTATTCTTCGCGCTTGTAAAGAACTAGGAATTAAAACCGTCGCGGTGCATTCCACTGCAGACCGCGACCTTAAACACGTGCTACTGGCTGATGAAACCGTCTGTATTGGTCCTGCCAAAGGCATTGATAGTTACCTAAATATTCCACGCATCATTTCAGCCGCCGAAGTCACCGGAGCCGTTGCTATCCACCCAGGTTACGGCTTCCTATCCGAAAATGCAGACTTTGCTGAACAAGTTGAACGCAGCGGCTTTATCTTTGTTGGCCCGAGAGCCGATACCATTCGCCTAATGGGTGATAAAGTCTCCGCCATTAATGCCATGAAAAAAGCAGGCGTTCCTTGCGTACCTGGCTCAGATGGTCCACTTGACGATGACGATGCCAAAAACAAAGCCCACGCGAAACGCATTGGTTACCCGGTGATCATCAAAGCATCCGGTGGCGGCGGTGGTCGTGGTATGCGTGTAGTACGCTCTGAAGCGGAGTTAATTACTGCGATCAATATGACTCGCGCTGAAGCGAAAGGCGCTTTCAATAATGACATGGTTTACATGGAAAAATTCCTCGAAAATCCACGTCACGTTGAAGTCCAAGTTCTTGCTGATGGACAAGGTAATGCCATCCACTTAGGTGAGCGTGATTGCTCGATGCAACGTCGCCATCAAAAAGTGGTCGAAGAAGCACCTGCACCAGGCATCACTGAAGAAGTACGTAAATACATTGGTGAACGCTGTACCCGTGCTTGTATTGAAATTGGCTACCGCGGCGCCGGTACTTTTGAGTTCTTGTATGAAAATGGTGAGTTCTACTTCATCGAAATGAACACCCGTATTCAGGTTGAACACCCGGTGACAGAAATGATCACTGGCGTTGATTTGATCAAAGAGCAATTACGCATTGCCGCCGGTCAACCACTGTCATTTACACAAGATGACATCAAGATCCGTGGCCACGCGGTTGAGTGTCGTATTAACGCTGAAGATCCAGAACGTTTCTTGCCATCTCCAGGCACCGTTACCCGCTTCCACTCTCCAGGTGGCATGGGGGTACGCTGGGAATCGCATATCTATTCTGGTTATACCGTACCGCCTTATTACGACTCTATGGTCGGTAAATTGATCACATTCGGTGAAAACCGTAATGTGGCTATTGCTCGGATGCGTAATGCCCTGGATGAAATGATCATTGAAGGCATTAAAACCAATATTCCGTTGCAAGAAATCATCATGCATGATGAAAACTTCCAAAATGGTGGCACAAATATCCATTATCTTGAGAAGAAGTTAGGCATGAAATAAGCCTTTGCTTATTAATACACTGATTAACATGATTGATGATGCTCACCTAGGTGAGCATCATTTTTTTACCTTTATATACCCAAACAACTTGGCGTTGCAGGTAGGCGGGTAAGTGAGTGACAAATTTGTCTGGAACAAATTTGAACAGCCGTAGGCTGGCCTTTGGTGAGAGCCACGGATGGCTCTCATAGTCCCCATCAGCATAGATAGACGATGTGATTGGCGAGAACGAACGCAGCCAACATCGCTGCCACTTCCAATAGGAAGAGAGATAAGTTCAAGTAGGAATCCAGCCGACAAACCTGCTACACTCTGCGCCAATCACAGCGAATATTAAGAGAGCGAGCCACATGCCTTGGATTCAAATTAAGCTTAATGCCACCAACGAAAATGCTGAAGCCATCAGCGATATGCTGATGGAAGAAACCGGAGCGTTATCCGTCACCATGCTTGATGCAAAAGACACCCCTGTCTTTGAGCCACTACCTGGTGAAACTCGCCTATGGGGCGACACTGACCTGCTCGCTTTATACGATGCTGAAGTAGATGCTGAGCAGGTGTTGAGTCAAATTCGCACCAGCCAGCTGCTTGCTAAAGACTTTTCATACAAAATCGAGCAAATCGAAGATAAAGACTGGGAACGGGAATGGATGGATAACTTCCACCCAATGCAATTTGGTGAAAGACTATGGATTTGCCCAAGCTGGCGTGAGATCCCAGACCCACAAGCGGTCAATGTGCTGCTCGACCCGGGTCTTGCATTTGGCACCGGTACACACCCTACCACGGCTTTATGCCTTAAATGGCTCGACTCCCTCGATCTCGCTGGTAAAACCGTCATCGACTTTGGCTGCGGTTCAGGCATCCTGGCCATTGCTGCCATTAAACTGGGCGCGGCGAAAGTGATTGGTATCGATATCGATCCACAAGCGCTGCAAGCATCAAAAGACAATGCTGAGCGCAATGGTGTAGCAGACAAAATTGAAGTGTATCTGCCACAAAACCAACCCGACAACTTAATTGCCGACGTCGTAGTCGCTAATATCTTGGCCGGCCCATTACGTGAACTCTCACCAATCATTAAAGGCCTGATTAAGCCAGGTGGTCAACTGGCGATGTCTGGCGTACTCAACACACAAGCAGAAGATGTCGCCAGCTATTACCGCGATCAATTGACTGTCGACCCGATTATTGAGCAAGAAGAGTGGTGCAGAATCACCGGTCGCAAACATGACTAATGAAGAGTTTGTCAGTTAATTGATTGAAATATAGACAATTTACAAAAACAATTATCAAATGCTCAAATATTAGTCTTTTCACACAGTGAAAAAATGCGTAAAATGCGCGCCCTTACTGGTATGAAGCTGTGAAGACATTTTGAAGATCGGAAATTATCAACTGAGTAACAATCTCATCGTAGCCCCTATGGCAGGCGTTACGGATAGACCGTTTAGAGAATTATGTCTTCGTTATGGTGCAGGTATGGCAGTCAGTGAGATGATGTCTTCCAACCCTGCACTATGGAAAACGGAAAAATCGAAAAACCGCATGGTGCATTTGGGTGAATCGGGCATTCGCTCAGTACAAATTGCAGGTAGCGATCCACAGCAAATGGCAGAAGCCGCTCAGTTCAGCGTTGAACACGGTGCACAAATCATCGATATCAACATGGGCTGTCCGGCTAAAAAAGTCAATAAAAAGCTCGCGGGCTCAGCATTACTCCGTTACCCGGATGTGATTGAAAACATCCTCAAAGCGGTGGTCGATGCCGTTAAAGTGCCAGTAACTTTAAAAACCCGAACGGGCTGGGACACAGACAATAAAAACTGTGTTTATATTGCTCAATTAGCCGAAAACTGCGGCATACAGGCGTTTGCGCTCCACGGACGCACCCGCACCTGTATGTACAAAGGAGAGGCAGAATACCACAGCATTAAAGCCGTTAAACAGGCCATCAATATCCCTGTTATCGCTAATGGCGATATTGATTCACCCCAAAAAGCGAAACAGGTACTGGATTACACTGGTGCTGATGCTTTAATGATAGGTCGCTCGGCCCAGGGGCGACCATGGATTTTTCAGGAAATCCAACACTATTTGGAAAGCGGTACCACCATGCCTGAACTTCCTATTTGGGAAGTAAAAGACATTTTGCTTGGTCATGTACACGCTCTCCATCAGTTTTATGGGGAGTATTTAGGTCCGAGGATCGCGCGAAAGCACGTCGGCTGGTACCTAAAAGAACATGAACAAGCAAGTGAGTTTCGCCGTATCTTCAATGTGCTAGAAGCAGCCCCGCTGCAAATCGAAGCGCTTGAGGGTTATTTTGATAACGTTGCATCATAATTAAGAGAAGAGCTAGACCGAATATGTTCGAACAAAATCTGACTTCAGAAGCTTTAACCGTAACTACCGTAACTTCACAAGATCAAATCACGCA
>SLFB01000235.1 GCA_007124475.1 Vibrio sp.
TGCTCTAAATAAACAATGTCGGCATCCGAAAAGCGCAAGGAAGCCAACTGATTTATTTCTTGGCGTACTTCTTCTAATAAATCGCTAATGTCTTCATCACTGCGTACAATCAATTCGTAACGTACCTCAACATCCGGATATAACGAATGAACAGCCTGCATCATATTGATCTTGTAAGCATCAAGATCCAGTAAACTGCGGATAAAAAGAGGAGAAAACAGGCAAGCGCTCATGATGATGCCATCCTTTCGTTCGATGTTGATCAGTCATAATGTTAGTAACATTGTGTTGCTAACTTTTGGCGAACAATAAATTACCCCTCTAAGTTTGTCAACTTTTGTGACAGACTTAGCACTATGTTCATTAGTCTTAGCATTTATAGCACAACAAAATATAGCACAACAAAAAGTCATTGAGCTCGTATTAAGTGCTGCCAATGATTAGCATCACAATTAACCTATTGATAGTCAAAGATAATCCTCAGAGGCAGTGACTAATTTAGTTTATAACGAAATGTTATTTACATTTGACCCAAACTCCTTGCTTCCCTAAAATAAGTCCGTCGTTTATTTGAGAAGCTATTATGATTGTCACTATCGATATGATTTGTCTGCGTCTTGCGCCAGAATCCATTCAAGTTCTTTTGGTTAAACGTAGCAATCCCAATCGACCTGACTGTGGTAAGTGGGCGCTTCCTGGGGGCATTGTTTACGATGAAGACATGACGGCTCATGGTGGTGAGCCAGCGGATAAAGATTTTGATGCTGCTAGACGTCGAATTTGTCGACAAAAAGTTCATACTTATCCTAATTTTATCAGCGATCCTTTGGTTGATGGTAACCCCAAACGCGATCCTAATGGTTGGAGTGTCAGCATTTCTCATTATGCTTTATTAAATCCCTCAAATGTTAAGCAGATTGAAGATTTCGGCATCGATCCTGAGCGAGCGAACTGGTTTGATCTTGCTCCTTTACTGGCTGGTAAAATGACCCTCGCTTTTGATCATGTCGCGCAAATTCAGCATGCGTGGCAAAAATTACGTGCTGCAGTTGAATACACATCCGTCGTACTATTTTCATTAGAAACCGAATTTTTAGTCGCTGATATTATTGATGCCTATGCGAAATTCGGTGTTGAAGTGAATCGCATGACCATTAAACGGCGTTTAATCAATACCGGGGTCATTGTCAGTACCAATAAAATGGCCGCCTCTTGTAAAGGAAAAGGAGGTAAGCCAGCCACCGTTTATCGTCTCGCGAGCCATGACGTCACCTATTTTCAAACCTGTTTACGTGGTTAACTTTTACAATAAATAGTGTAAAGTGAAGCAAGGCTTTGATCGCAAACAGGTAGGTGGAAATGCAAGTTATCCTTATTCATGGTCTTTATATGCATGGTATCACCATGCAACCACTGAGCCATACTTTGCGCAAAATCGGCTACGATACTCATGCCATCAGTTACAACTCCCTGGCCATTGACGATGAAAAAGTCTTCCGCCATATTGATAAATCCATTGCTCATCATGCTCATAATGCCTTAGTCGGCCATAGTTTGGGCGGTTTAATCATTAAACGTTACCTTGAATCTCGCTCCCCCAGCACCGAACATGTTTCTCACGCTGTCGCTATTGGATCTCCCTTACAAGGAGCTTCTGTAGTCAACAAAATTCAACAATTAGGCTTAGGCGCCGTACTCGGTAATGCCGCCGAATTTGGCTTAAAGACCCACCAAGATGAATGGCGACATCCGCAAAAATTAGGCAGCATTGCTGGGACACTAGCGATAGGGATTCGTCCTTTACTACTGCCTGATAATACCGCATCAGATGGTACCGTTACCGTCGAAGAAACCAAGATAAGCGGCATGACAGATCACATTGCCTTATCAACGACACATGCCAGTATGTTACTAAAACCAGCCATTGCAGAACAAATTGATCATTTCTTACGCCATGACAGCTTCAAACACTCATAACTCAAAGAACACAAAAAGAGCCACCCATTAACAAAATAAAACAAAATGAAAACATTTTAAACATTTACAACCTATCTCACATTCAACTCTATGAATAATCAGTACACTCTGCCAGTTTTTGACTAACGGAGTTTTGATAATGAATCGACTGTGGATCGGTGTTAGCTTGTTATTGATCCCTCATCTAGCATCAGCCAGTACTCGTGCTGATAGCACACCGCTTGTGCTAACCCATTCAACCATCGGCTATGCGGCATTAATTCTATTTGGCTTGGCTTATACACTGGTCATGCTTGAAGAATATCTACATTTACGCAAATCCAAGCCGGTATTGCTTGCTGCAGGTTTAATTTGGGCAATGATTGGCTACGCCTATCAACAATATGATCAAGTGGATATTGCGCGAACAGCATTAGAGCATAATTTACTCGAATACGCTGAATTATTGCTGTTCTTGTTAGTAGCGATGACTTACATCAGCGCAATGGAAGAGCGACGATTGTTTGATGCTCTGCAAGCTTGGATGGTTGGCAAAGGTTTTAATTTTACTACCTTATTCTGGTTGACCGGTATTTTGGCCTTTTTCATCTCCCCCATTGCCGATAACCTAACCACCGCTCTACTGATGTGCGCTGTCGTTATGAAAGTCGGCGGTAGCAATGGCAAATTTGTCAACCTGGCATGCATTAATATTGTATTAGCGTCTAACGCGGGGGGAGCATTCAGCCCTTTTGGTGATATTACAACACTCATGGTCTGGCAAGCTGGTCATGTTACTTTTATCCAATTTATGGATCTCTTTCTGCCATCAGTGGTCAATTACTTGATCCCAGCCTTCATCATGTCGTGGTTTTTACCAAAAGAACAGCCAGATGCCGTTTATGAACAAGTAGAAATGAAACGCGGCGCACGACGAATTGTCGCGTTGTTTATTTTTACTGTGGCAACCGCGGTTTCTTTCCACGCTCTGTTCCACTTTCCCCCTGTCATCGGCATGATGATGGGACTTGGTTATTTACAATTCTTTGGTTACTTCCTACGAAAAACATTGGCTAGCTCATTAGCTAAAAAGGCCGCTATTGCCATGGCAAAAAATGATGAGGCCGCATTAAAACGTCTAGGTTCCGTAGTGCCGTTTGATGTGTTTCGGCGGATATCCCATGCCGAGTGGGACACTTTATTGTTCTTCTACGGCGTCGTAATGTGCGTTGGAGGTTTGAGCCTACTGGGTTATTTAGGAATGATGTCTGATTTGATGTATACCCAATGGGATCCGATATGGGCCAATATTACATTAGGGATCTTATCTGCCATTGTCGATAACATCCCTGTCATGTTTGCGGTATTAACTATGGAGCCTGAAATGTCACTAGGTAACTGGTTATTAATCACCTTATCGGCCGGTGTAGGCGGTAGCTTACTCTCTATTGGTTCGGCGGCAGGTGTCGCGCTAATGGGGGCTGCGCACGGAAAGTATACCTTTTTCGGCCATTTAAAATGGGCACCGGTGATCATGCTCGGTTATGCCGCTAGTATTGCTGTTCACTTAGTGTTAAATCAATCTCTGTTCCATTAATGCTGATTAAGCTGGCTATCACCTAAAGCAATTTGAGGCGATAGCCACTCATACCCCTTGAATGAGACTTAGCATGGCAGATAAACATTGAGTGAGCAGGATGAGGGCTGTGAGGGCGCTAGCCACTATAGAGAAAAACAGCACAGACGGACAATCGAATGGGGGGTTCAGGGGAGTAAATGCAGCCAATGTGGCTGCATTTACCAATCAGGAGAAAGTAACGGCCTAATTATTTTGTGGCTCGGCGTCTAAACGCACCCACACATGGCTCATTTGATACAAGGCCCAGGCTCCACAGGTTAATACCTCCCCCCCACCATGAATGCGTAACAGTAAATCTTGGCGATCTTCGCGGGAACTGGTGCTGAACTGTATCGTCAGTTGATTATCTTTAACGGTAAAGTATCGCTTCCATAGTTGAACACCATCAGACTCAAACCATACCTGACCATCTTTAAACAGCAAAATATCCTGGTTATGTTGGTTGTCATAACTGCCTTCAAAGGCAAAAGTCTCTCTATCAGCTAAGCGCTCAAGATCTTCTTGACTACAAGCAACTAAGAGAGCCGGTAATAAAAAGGCCGCTAATCTTGACCACCACCGCTGCATAGACATCTCCTTAATCGTCTACCCTAAATCAACCTGACATCCCAATGTATCAATCAATATTTGCTGCCAGTTTACAGCCAACTCTAGTGATGTTAGACATACGCTATCCTAACTTGGAGATGCAGCAATGTTGACTGTTACCTCGCTCTGAGCATAACGTAACATTATCACTGAACTGAGCACTCGTTAGTGACTTTATCAAAAGCTTCAATGAGAAAGCTTTAAACAATTATAGTGTAATTTTTCAAAGTGTTGTCTATTCACTGTAACAAATAAATAGACTCTGTAGGCCTTAAGAGTTGCAGATGGGTGAAAATGAGTAATAAATTTGCACAACTATTGCACAACTAATCGGTTGGTCATTGGTGATCGTGAAGGATAATGTCGAAAGCCCCAATCACATAGACAGACTATGTGATTGGGGTAAAAATGCAACCAACAGCACTGCATCTTCAACTAAACTAGGATCAAGCAAAGAAACTAATATAGCCTTGCAGCACAATTAAATTAACGATATCAATAAAGAAGGCACCGACAATGGGCACAACCATAAACGCCTGTGGTGAAGGTCCATAACGATTGACGATCGAGCCCATATTCATTACCGCGGTTGGTGTAGCGCCTAACCCGAAGCCACAATGACCACCAGCAATGACTGCTGCATCATAATTTTTACCCATAATTTTAAACGTCACATAGTAGGTAAAGAATGCCAACACTATCGATTGTACGGTAAGAATGACTAAGAAAGGGATAGCTAAATCAAGTACATTCCACAGTTTTAAACTCATCAACGCCATCGCCAAGAACAAAGACAAAGATACCGTTCCGAGCATATCAATCGTTTCTGTATCTAACTGACGAATTTTTGTCACCTCTAATAAA